>NZ_JACVTT010000010.1:0-72707 GCF_016624665.1 Stenotrophomonas sp. S39
GACGTACTTGCGGCGTCCCCGCAATCCGACACCGCCCCGCCAACCCACGGATAGCCCGCTGTTGCCTTTGACGTTGACGTTGCCTTGAGCAGGTGCAGGGCGCAGCCCTGCCAAAAAACCTACTTCACCCGGCGGCCCGAGCGGTCGATGCGGAACCATTCGCCGCCTTCCATCGGCGTATGCCCATCGCCATCCGGCGTCCCACGCCGGCACCCGTTGCAGACCTCCGCCACGCCATCCTTGAACGGCCACGCGAAATCGAACAGCGCCGGAATCACCTGGCGGAACTGCAGGTCGAAATAACCCACGCGATCGCCCACGCGCCCGCGCAGCAGGCCTTCCTGCGGCGTGTCCGGGCCGTTGTCCCAGGTCAGCACCGGCAGGCTGCGGCCCGTGCGGTCCACGTAGTGGAAGCCCTGGTCGGCATAGACCACCGCCAGCCCGTGGTCGTCGTAATCCAAGTCTTTCAGCGCCCCTGCACTGATCTTCAGCGTGTGCCCGACCACTTCGCAGCCGGGCAGGGCCCGCAGGCCGTGCTCATCGGTCAGCAGCTTGCAGTCCGGTGCCTGTGCCAGCGCCGCGCCACTGGCCATCAGGCTGCACAGCACCAGCGACCGCGCGAGGCGGCCACCGGCAGGCAGTGGTCGCAAAGGCCGCGCCGTCACTGCGCCTCACCCTTGCGTTCGAACGCGGTCGGCGCCGGCAGCTGCACCGGCACGCCCTTGTCATCGCAGGTGCCGGCCTGGCACAGGCGCTCGCGCAGGGCCGGGGTGGCCTGCACGATCATGTGGTAGATCGCGTTCTGCTCCAGCGTGCCACGGATGGCCTTGCTGCCCGGGCCACGTGCCCAGATGCCCACGTCTTCGCCACCGTGCGATTCGGACTTCATCGGCACCAGCGCTTCCTGCATGTAATCCGGGTGCGTCGTGTCCACCTCGTGCAGGTTCGGGCGGCCATTGGCCTGCTCGAAGCTGCTCGGGTTGTGCGGGTAGACCTTCGGGCCGGCCGGCTGCTGGTTGGTCGCGCCGGTGTGGCCCGGGCCGTTGGCGTAGCTCAGGGTGGTGTACGGCTGGCCGTTGCCGTCCAGTGCGTAGTCCAGCTTGCCGGCACCGTCTTCGCCGCCCTTGTCCTTCACCTTGCCCAGGATCGGGTTGCCACGCGCCGGGTAGCCGACGAAGTTGAGGGTGTGCGAGTGGTCGGCGGTGACGATGATCAGGGTGTCATCGGCCGAGGTCAGTTCGTTGGCCACGCGCACTGCATCGGACAGGGCAACGGTTTCGGTCAGCGCGCGGTAGGCGTTGCCACTGTGGTTGGCATGGTCGATGCGCGCGCCTTCGATCATCAGCACGTAGCCTTCCTTGTGCTGGGCCAGGTTCTTGATTGCCGCGGCGGTCAGTTCGGCCAGGCTCGGCTCGCCGGACGGATCCTGCGGGCGCTCGTATTCGTAACGCATGTGGTCCGGTTCGAACAGGCCGAGCAGGGCCGGGGCGTTGGCGGCGGCGGCCAGCTGCTTGCTGTTCCACACATACGCACCCTGCGGATGCGCCTGCTGCCATTCCTGCACCAGGCTGCGGCCGTCCAGGCGCTGGCCGACCTTGTCGTCATATTCGGGGTCGCGCTCTTCCACGGTGGTGAACTCGCCACGACCGCCGCCCAGGGCGACCAGCGGGCCACGCCCATAGCGCGAGGTGGACAGCAACTGCTGGGCGATGTCCTGGCAGCCGGCGGCCTTGGCTTCCTCGGTCAGGTCGGTGTCGTTTTCCCAGTTGCGCTCGGGCGAATGGGCGTAGGTGGCGGCCGGGGTGGCGTGGGTCAGGCGTGCGGTGGAGACGATACCGGTGGCCAGGCCGGCGCTGTCGGCCAGCTGCAGCCAGGTCAGCAGGCCCTTGGACAGGCTGTCGGCGCAGTCGGTGCGGCTGCCGGCGCTGACGCCGATAGCGCCCATATGGGTCTTCACGCCGGTGGTGATGGCGGTCATGGTGCCGGCCGAATCCGGCGTCTGCGAATCGGTGTTGTAGGTCTTGCTGAACGCGGTGGCCGGGAAGCGCTCCCACGACAGCAGGTTCTCTTCGCCGGCGCTGCCCTTGCGCTGGCCTTCATAGATGCGCGCGGCGGCCACGGTGGTCAGGCTCATGCCATCGCCCAGGAACAGGATGACGTTCTTGGCCTTGCCGGCCATCGCGCCGTTGGCTGCGGCCTGTGCGGCGCCACTGCGGTACCACCACTGCGGGGTCTCGCCGGCCGGGTGGGCGACGGGATCAACGGCGACCTTCAGGCCGGCCGGGGCGGAGGCGGGGGTGGTGCTGGCGCAGGCGCCCAGCAGCAGGGTGGTGGCGCAGGCGGCCAACAGGGAGACGGAACGACGCATGGACGCTGGGATCTCACAAAGTGTAACGGGGCGTTCATTATGCCCAACCCTGCAATGCACGCCGATGACACACTGTTTGCCGGTGGGGCGGTCGTACCGCCCGCCCGCTTGGGCTATCGTGCCAGCATCCCTTCCTTCCCCCCTGGATTGCCTATGAAGCTGGTCTCTGCCTGGCTGCGGATTCCATTCTGGCAGCGCGTGGTCGGTGGCTTCGTGCTCGGCGCGCTGGCGGGCTGGGCGCTTGGCCCGGCCGCCGAAACGTGGTTCGGCCCGCTCGGCGAACTGTATGTCACCCTGATCAAGATGATCGCGGTGCCGCTGGTGTTCTTCGCGGTCATCAACGCGATCTCGTCGCTGCATGGCCAGAAATCGGTCGCCGCGCTCAGTGGCCGCACCTTCCTGTGGTTCGTGATTACTGCGGCACTGGCGGTGTGCGTGGGCCTGGGCGTTGGCACGGTGCTGCAGCCTGGTGCCGGTGGCCTGCAACTGTCGATGGCCAGCAACTACGTGCCGCGCGAAGTGCCCAGCGTGGTGCAGGTGCTGCTGGACGTGGTGCCGGCCAACGTGTTCTACGCGCTGTCGGGCATCGGCACCAAGGTCAACGCCGCCGGCGAGACCGTGCTGGCGGCCGGTCGCGGTTCGATCCTGCCGGTCATCTTCTTCGCCGGCCTGGTCGGCTTTGCCATCGTCAAACTGGGCGAGAAGGTGACCGAGGCGCGCAAGCTGGTCGGGCAGATGAGCGACATCATGATCCAGGTGACCCGCTTCGTGCTGGAAGTCACCCCGATCGGTACGTTCGGCCTGATCGCCGGCCTGGTCGGCAGCTACGGCTTCGAGAAGCTGCTGCCGCTGGGCCATTTCGTGCTGGCCCTGTACGTGGCCTGCGCGCTGCACATCGTGGTGGTCTACAGCGCGCTGCTGCTGTCGCACGGCCTGAATCCGCTGAAGTTCTTCCGCGGTGCGGCGCCGGGCATGCAGGTGGCGTTCGTCAGCTCGTCCAGCTTCGCCGCGATGCCGGTGGCATTGCGTTCGATCACCCACAACCTGGGCGTGAACAAGGATTACGGTTCGTTCGCGGTGCCGCTGGGCGCGAGCATCAAGATGGACGGCTGTGGTGCGATCTATCCGGCGCTGTGCGCGGTGTTCATCGCCCAGTACAGCGGCGTGCCGCTGACGCCCGAGCAGTACGTGGTGGTGCTGATCGCTTCGGTGCTGGGCAGCTTCGGCACCGCCGGCGTACCGGGTACGGCGGTCATCATGGCCACCGTGGTGCTGAGTGCGGCCAACCTGCCGCTGGAAACCATCGGCTACCTGTACGCGATCGACCGCATCCTGGACATGATGCGCACGATGACGAACGTGACCGGCCAGATGCTGGTGCCGGTGCTGGTGGCCAAGGAAACCGGCCTGCTCGACCAGGCGGTGTACGACAACCCGTCCACCAATGTCGGCCTGGACGATCCCGACCCGACGCCGCCGCGTAGCTGAAGCGGCACTGCAACGGGCTGTATCAGCACCTGTAACACCGCTGATACAGCCCCCGCCGGGCCTTGTGCAGCGTTGTTTCCTGCACGTTAAGGCAAACGAAATCCGAACGACTCTGTAACACCCTGCTGGCAATCCACCGCGCTGCAAGTGGCTGAACCGCTTGCTACCAAGGCGTTTGGAAGTTGGCACGGAAGCTGCTCTGTCCCTGCGCATACGCAACGGGAGAGCGGCATGGACAGCAGCACCACCCATCTCGGTTCCTCGGTCCGGCAGCTGGCGCTGCTGCTGGCCCTGGCCTGCCCGCTGGCGGCTGCCGCCTCCGGTGCACGCCAGGGTGTGAAGCCGCAGCCGGGCGAAATCGTCCTGCTGCGGGATGTGGCCGCACGTCCGGCCTATCGCATGGCGCCGCCCGGCATGGCGTTGATCGCCGACCCCAAACCGCAGCATGAGATCGCCACCGCACTCGGCAGCGGCGGCGGCTCCAGCGGCATGGACGAACTGAGCGATGACGACTATGCCGGGCTCGGCGCGGGCCAGACCGGCCACCTGGCCGCGCCCGGCGGCACCACCGTGGAGCGGGTGACCCACCAGGCACTCGGCGGCACCCTGGGCCGTTCCAGTGACGGCGCGCTCGGCGGCAACGCCCTGGGCGGCGCGATGAGCGGCCCGCTGGGTGCAGTCGGCAATACCACCCGCGGCATCGGCGACACCGTACGCGGCGCGCTGGCACAGTTCCCGCTCGGTGCGGCTGCGCCGCAGGGCGGTGGCAAGTGAAGCGCGCGGCACGTGGCGCGCTGCTGCTGGTGCTGGCGGCTGCGCCGGCCCTGGCCTGGGCCGATGATTACAGCGGCATGCTGTCCTACCTGGACGTGGCCCGCATCGGCGACCGCGCGCTGGCCGGTGCCAGCGGCGCCATCATGGTCAACCAGGCCAGCGGCGACCTGAACATCCAGGCCAACCTGCAGGGCATGGCAACCGGCGACCAGGCCAACGTCGCCATCGCCGCACGCCAGCAGCGCCATGCCGACGTGGTGCTGTCCGGGCCGCTGCAGGCCAGCGCACATATCGAAGGCCAGGCGCTGGAAGGCGCCAGTGGCATCGCATCGATCAACCAGACCAGCGGCATCGCCAACACGACGCTCAACGTCGTCAGCGCGACGCTGGCCCGGCAAGGGATACGCGAGACCGACGACGCGGCTTTGGCGGCGTCGGACATCGCGTCAGCAGGGGGGCAGGGCGACACCGGCGACGGTGTTGCGGCGGGTATCCGTAGTGTCGGCGTTTCCGCGTCGGCACTGCGGGGCTTCGACGGTGTCCTGCAACTCAATCAGATCGCGGGAGCCCGCAACGACACGGCCAACGTGCTTGGCCTGGTCGTCCAGGGCAACCCGTGAGCAGTACCCACCACCCGATGTATCACTGATGAGAGAGGGCACCATGAAAGCGACCATCAAGCAGTCTCTGCTCGCCATGGCAATTGCTTCTGCCTCGACCGCTGCCGCGGCCAATGGCTGGGACAACCAGAACGCCAACGCGAACATCAACCACAACCATGTCGTGACCGAGACCCGCAACGACACCCACAACCACACCGACAACGAGGTCCGCAACTGGACCCGTACCAGCACCACGGTGCGCAACAACACCGACAGCTCCACCGTGACCCGCAACCGCATGGTCAACGAGCAGGTACAGAAGAACAGCAACATCCAGGCCGACGAGCGCAAGGAAAAGAACAACCACGGCGTCGACGTGAACCTGGAAAAGGACCTGCGCCTGAGCAGTGACGTGAACTTCTCCGGCGATCCGACCATCACCGGCAACATCGACCTGGATTCGGCCGCCATCGCGGTCATCGACAACCGCCAGTCGATCAGCCACAACACCGCCGGCAACAGCCTGCTCACCAACAGCGCCTCGATCGCCGATGACGTCGGTTCCGGTGCGTCCGGCAACCTCGGCTTCAACGTCGCTGCCGGTGACAACAACGCGCAGGACAACGCCGCTTCGCTGTCCGCCGCTGACGCGTCCTTCAGCTTCGGCATGGCCGACGCCGAAGTGTTCGTCAACCAGTCCGGCATGGGCAACACCACCGTCAACTACGGCGTCACCAACGCCGCCGGCCTCGGTGGCAATGCCTTCAGCGGCGCGTCGGGCAACATCGGCGTGAACATCGCTTCGGGCAACAACAACGAGCAGAAGAACGCGCTCGCTGCTTCGGTTGCCACCAGTGCGATGGCCCAGTCCAGCATCAGCTCCAACCAGGTCTCCAGCGGCAATGCCGTGAGCAACGCGGGCTTCGTGCAGTCCTACACCGACACCGTGGAAGTGGGCATGAGCGGTGGCGTGGGCGGCCTGACCCTGGCCTATGGCGCGGGCACCTACCGCGGCACCGGCAATGCCTACCAGATGGCCAACTACTATCTGGATACCTGGAGTGGCGATCTGCCGCACCCGGGTGGCAACGCCACCGGCCACATCGATCTGGACAACGAGATCCAGAACGCCACGCCGAACCCGGGCCGTCCGGGCGTCGGTGGCCTGGGCTTCGATACGCGTGAAAGCGGCACCAGCCAGTTCGTCGAGCTGGGCATCGCCGACCTGTACGCCAGCCTGAGCGGCACCGTCACGACCACCCGCTGGGTGAACGTGAATGCGACCAACACCGCGGCGCTGTCGGGCAGTGCGTTCTCGGGCGCCTCCGGCAACATCGGCGTGAACGTCGCCTCGGGCACCGGCAACCTGCAGGCCAACAGCCTGGCCCTGGCCGTGGCACAGCCGAGCACCGGTGGCGGCACCGGCGGCGGCGAGTAACTCCTGGCGTGACCGCTTTCGCAGCGAAGCTGCGTTGAGTGCAACAAGCCCGGCCATCCGCCAATGGCCGGGTTCCCCCGGGAGCCCCTGCTCCTCCTCCCCCTTGGGGCAGGGGCTCCTTCCTTCCGCTGGAGGGCACCATGGCCGCACACCGCTGCTGGATCCGCCTGTTGTCCTGCCTGCTGTTGCTGGGCAGCGCCCATGCGTGGGCAGGCGATATCGCGTTCACGGGCGTACTGCCCAATGGCGCGCTGATGCAGCAGAAGGTGGAAAGCATGCAGGAGCGGCGCTACCGCAACCTGGTGCGGCAGCACACCGATTACAGCTGTGGCGCGGCCGCACTGGCCACCATCCTGCGCTACGCCTACCACCTGGACACCACCGAAGCGACGGTGATCGAAGGGATGATGGGCGTGTCCGATCCGCAGCTGGTGAAGGAACGCGGTTTCTCGCTGCTGGACATCAAGCGCTATGTCGAATCACTGGGCATGCGCGGGCGTGGCTACCGCATCGACGAGAACCGGCTGCGCACGTTGCGCGTGCCCGGCCTGGTCCTGATGGACGTGCGCGGGTTCCGCCATTTCGTGGTGCTCAAGCAGGTCCGTGGCGGCATCGTCGAGGTGGCCGATCCGATCCTCGGCAACCGCAGCCTGTCACTGGCTGAATTCAACGAAGCGTGGCCGTCGCGTGCTGTTTTCGTCGTGATCGGCAGCGACTTCGATCGCAATACCGTTCTTCTGCAACCCAGCGAGCGGCCCAGTGCACGTGCGTTGTACGCGCGGCAGGGCCCGATCACCGATGCCGAACTGGTCGATTTCGGCTTCAGCCACGCCGACCTGTTCTGAAGGAGGCTCGATCATGCTGTGCCAACGTCTGTTGATCGCCACGCTGCTGCTGTTGCCGGTGCTGCCCGCCTGGGCGGCTGAAGGCGCACCAGGACGTGGCCTGAAGGAAATACCCGATCCCGAACTGAACCTGATGCGTGGCCGCTACACCGTAGGCGGCAACAACGTCGCCTGGTTCGGGGTGACGATGATCTCGCAGTGGCAGGGCCCCAACGGCAGCAGCGTGCAGGGCGCGCTGACGCTGGGCATGGACTTCCGCCAGGGCGGTACGCCACGGCTGACGTTCCAGCCGCACGTGCAGGTCACCAACGCCGATGCCGCGCTGCCCACCACGGACAGCCGCAGCATCGACAGCAGCGGCCTGGCCAACGCCACCGGCCTGGTGCAGGCGGTGCAGGTGGCCGGCGATGGCAACACCGCGCGCAACGTGACCACCCTGACCGTACGTGACGGCGCAGTGCCGACCACCAGCGACGACGGCACCCGCATCGCGCAGATGCAGCAGGGCGGGGCCAGCGCGACGGCGGTGCTCGATGGCAACCAGGCGCGCCTGATGCTGCAGATCGACGGCCAGGGCCTGGTCCAGCAGTGGATCCGCAATGGCAGCGTCGGCCAGGGCATCGCCCTGTCCGGTGATGGCCAAGTGGCAAGCAACCGGCTGCAGCTTGAGCTGGTGCGCAACACCGTGGCCAGCAACCAGCCGTTGAGCCAGAACGTGGCCCAGGCGATCGCGCTGAACCGCGGCATGGGCCCGGGCCAGTAACACGGCCTGGTCAAGGGGGAAGGACGGACAACGCAGGCCAACGACATGCACACTTATTTGCGGCTTACCCCGCTGGCGCTGGCGGCGCTGGCGGCCAATGCCTTCGCCCAGGAACCGGCGACGGAGGCCAAGGACGGTGCCGACGTACAGGCGCTGATTTCCCAGCTGGAACAGCTCAAGGCCAACTACGCACAGGAAGTGCGCCGCCTGCGCGAGCTGGACATGCAGGTGCAGGCCATGCAGGCCCGCCTGAGCGGACGTGCCGGCGGCGCCACGACCCCGGCAGCACCCCTCGCCCCGGCGGCCGCAGCCGCAGCGCCACCCAGCAGCGAGGGGTATGCCAGCACCGCGGCCGAGGCCCAGCAGGCCAAGCAGGAGGCGCGGCGCAGCGTGGATGACGTGAAACAGCAGCAGGCAGCGCTGTTCTCGCGCAGGTTCACCTTGGAAAACAGCCTCACCTACGCGCGATACGACCGCAAGCAGCTCAGCCTCAACGGCTTCCTGGCCTTGGATGCGATCTTCCTCGGCAACATCGCCATCGAGAACGTCGAATCCGATTCGCTGACCTACAACCTGGCCGCGCGCTGGGGTGTCAGCCCGAACCTGACGTTGAACATGGACGTGCCCTACCTGGCACGGCGCACCGTGTACCAGAAGGGCGGTGCGGGTGGTGCGGCGGCGGCCATCGCGCAGGAAGAGACCAATGGCAACGGCCTGGGTGATATCAGCGCGAGCGCCAACTACCGCCTGTTCGGCGAGCGTGGCTGGCGCCCGGAAACAGTGCTGACCGGCGGCGTCACCGCACCCACCGGCCGCGCGCCCTATGGCCTGGACTGGAAGGTGCTCGAGCGCGATGACGATGACTACATCCGCTTCGCGGTGCCGCGCGAACAACCGACCGGCAACGGCGTATGGCAGGCCAACCTGGGCGTGTCGATGGTGAAGACCGCCGACCCGGCCATCCTGTTCGCCAATGCCGGCTACATCCATTCCTTCCCGCGCGGCTTCGACGATATCGACAGCAACCCGGACACCGTGAATCCCGGCGACGTGAAGCTGGGCGGGTCGGTGTACTTCGGTGCCGGCGTGGCCTTCGCCTTCAACGAGCGCACGAGCCTGAGCATTTCCTTCAGCGACAAGATCAGCGCACGCGCGTCGACGCGGTTCCAGGGCGGGCAGTGGGTGAAGGTGATCGGCAGCGATGCCAATGCAGCGTCGTTGAACCTGGGCGTGACGTATGCGCTGAATCAGCACGCGACGATGGTGACGCTGCTGGGCATCGGCCTGACCCCGGATGCACCGGACTTCACCCTGTCGTTCAAGGTGCCGTACATGTTGTAGCCGATTGCGGTGATGACGCATCGGTAACGCCGGGCTTCGCCCGGCGTTCTTTTTTCTCGCAGCGGCGCTCACGCTTTCAGTAGAGCCGAGCCATGCTCGGCTGGCTTCCTACCGTTCCGGTGGCAGCTCCAGCCGGTGCTTCCGGCACAACCGGTACACCGTCACCCGCGATACCTGCATGTGCCGCGCGCAGGCCGATACGTTGTAGCCATGCATCTTCAGTGTCCGCAGCAGCACATCGCGCTCGACCTGGCCGCGGGCATCCTGCAGCACCGCGCGCGGGGCAGGCGTCTCGGCGTCGGCCATGTCCAGGTCGCTGGCGCTGATCAGTTCGTGTTCGCTGACGATCGCCGCGCGCTGCACCCGGTTCAACAGTTCGCGCACGTTGCCGGGCCAGTCGAAGTGGCGCATCGCCAGGCGCGCGCCGGGATCGAAACCGCGCGCGCGGCCCGGATGGCGGTTGCGGAAGCTGCGCAGGAAATGCTCGGCCAGGAGCAGCACGTCGTTGCCACGGTCACGCAGCGCCGGCATCGGCAGCCGCAGCACGTTGAGCCGGTAGTACAGGTCGCGGCGGAACCGCCCCTGGGCCACGGCCTGCTCGAGGTCGACATGGGTGGCCGCCAGCACGCGCACGTCCACCCGCAGGGGCTGGTTGCTGCCGACCCGTTCCAGGGTGCCTTCCTGCAGCACCCGCAGCAGGCTGGTCTGGGCGTCGGCAGGCAGGTCGCCCACCTCGTCCAGGAACACCGTGCCGCCGTCGGCGGTTTCAAACAGGCCCACCCGGCGCTGCGCGGCCCCGGTGAAGGCACCGCGCTCGTGGCCGAACAGCTCCGACTGCACCAGGCTGGCGGGAATGGCGCCGCAGTTGACCGCCAGGAAGGGCCGGCCGGCACGACCGGACAAGGCGTGCAGGGCCTGCGCCGCCAGCTCCTTGCCGGTGCCGGTTTCGCCGGTGACCAGCACCGGCAGTTCGACCGGGGCGAACTTGTGCAGGGCAGCCCGCACGGCCAACAGCGCCTGGCTGTCGCCGATCAGGGCCGGCAGGCCGCCGCCGTCGCGCATCGATGCCGTGGCCGGATCCTCCTCGCCGCAGTCACGCTGCATCGCCGTCAGCAGGTCCTGCAGTTCGCGGGGCAGGGTGAACTGGTCCTGGCAGGCACGCAGCAGCGGTGCCCAGCTGGGCGGCGGTGCATCCAGGCCTGCCGGCAGCACGGCCAGCCAGGGCAGGTGGTGGTGCTGCTCGACCCAGGGCAGCAAGGGCCCCAGCGCCTCTGCATCGAGATGGCGCAGGTCCAGCACGGCCACCAGGTGGTCGCGCCCGCGCAGGCCCACGGCCATGGCGGGCGAGGGGCTGACGCAGCGCAGCTGCCAACCGGCGGCCGCCAGCGCCTCGCGCTCGCCCGCCAGGGGCTGGCCGAACCAGATCACACAGCGTGATGGAACCTGCAGGCTTGCCGCCATGCCTTCCCCCAAGCATCCGGGCAACGCGGGCGGTGTCAGACTGGGCATCGCCGCGTGCCGCCCCACGCCGGGATGCCATGGCCGCATCCAGCGGCCCGTCGCGGCAGGTATCCCGCCGTGACATCAAAGACCAACGCAGGCCGCGCCGGCCAGCGGCCACGCATCGGCGCTGCAGGACAGGCGGGCAACAAAAAAGCCGCTGCAGGGCAGCGGCTTCCGGTGCGGGCGCGGGTGCGGCGGGCTCAGAGCTCGACGCGGCGTGCCTGCATGAACTTGTTGCCCCAGTAGCCGGTCAGCAGGGTGTCGACGCGGACGTCCTTGCCGGTGCTCGGTGCGTGCAGGAAGCGGCCTTCGCCGACATAGATGCCGACATGGTCGACGCGACCCTTGCGGCCGAAGAAGACCAGGTCGCCGGCGGCCAGCGCGGCACGGTCGTTGATCAGTTCGGCATTGTTGTCATGCGCCATTTCGCGCGAGACGCGCGGCAGCTCGATGCCCAGGGCCGAGCGGAACACGTAACCGACCAGGCCGCTGCAGTCGAAGCCGCTGTCCGGGTTGCTGCCACCCCAACGGTAGGGGGTGCCCAGCAGGGTCATCGCACGGCGCAGCAGGGACTGCACCTTGCCGTTGTCATCCAGGTTGCCCACCACGGCGCCGGTGGCGACGCTGCTGGTGTCGTAGTTGGCGAGCAGGCGGCTGAGGTCGCCGGCAACCATGGCCGAGCGGTCCATCAGCGGAATGGTGTCGTTGGCGGCCAGATGCGGCAGCAGGGCGGCCAGGGTGGCGCTGGCGGCGGCATCGGCGCGGCTGCGCTGGGGAGCGGCAGCGTCGGCCTTGGCGGCCGGCCGGGCGGTCTCGGCCACCGGGGCCGGGGTCGCATCGGTCTTGGCGGGGGCACTCTGCGACCAGGCCGGGAGGCTGGTCAGACACAGCGCCAGGCCCAGGAAAAGCGGGCGGACACTACGTGAAGAAGCGGCGGTCTGGCCTTGGCCTTGCAGGTCGTCAGTCGTCACGCGTCGGTCACAGGAAAAAAACGATGGGGCATCATGCCCTGTAAAAGCGTCAATAAGTTAAAAATTCCGTTAATAAAACGTTATTCACGCAGTGATTTCCGTCACAGTTTTGAACATATCGCCTGTTCATTTTAGCGAAGAACGCGTTTCGCTCCTGTGTAGTGGTCTTTCCAGTAGGCGCCGCTGAGCGAGTCCAGGCGGACGGTGCCGCCGGTGCTCGGCGCGTGCACGAAACGGCCTTCGCCGACGTAGATGCCGACATGGGTGACGTTGCCGCGGCTGCCGAAGAACACCAGATCGCCAGTGGCCAGGCGCTGCGGGTCGATCTTCGGCCCCTGCACGGCGGCCAGGTCGCGCGAGGTGCGCGGCAGCTTCAGGTCGACCATCTCGCGGTACACGTAGGTCACCAGGCCGCTGCAGTCAAAGCCCGAGTCGGGCGTGTTGCCGCCATAGCGGTAGGGCGTGCCGACCAGGCTGATGGCGCGCATCAGTACCGAATTGGCGGCCTCGGGGTTGTCCGGCGTGGTGGCCGGCCAGTGCGCCGACGGCGGCGGCGTGGCGGGGCGGACGGCCTTGCCGCCACCGCAGGCGGCCAGCAGCAGGGGCAGGGCCAGCAGCAGGGCGGGCGCGAGGATCCGGCGCAGGCCGGACGAAACTGGCGTCTTTTGCATGTTCTCCGGATAATGCGCCACCTTGGATTGGCCGTCATGATGGCGGCGTCCCCGCCGGGCGACAACCCGCCCCAACCCGCCTGCCTCCGGCAGATCCAGACAGAGTTGCGCATGAAGATCGAAAAAGACCGCGTTGTCCGCTTCCACTACACCGTCTCCGAGGTCGGCCAGGCGCCGATCGAATCGTCCAAGGACCGCGGTGAGCCGCTGTCGATCCTGATCGGCCACGGCAACATCATCCCGGGCCTGGAAAACGCCATGATGGACAAGGAAGCCGGCGCGACCTTCGACGTCGATGTCACGGCGGCCGATGCCTACGGCGAGCGTCGCGAGGGCCTGTCCCAGCGCGTGCCGAAGAAGCACTTCGGCAACGCCAAGCTGGTCCCGGGCCAGCAGGTGGTGCTGCAGACCAACTTCGGCCCGCGCGCGGTCACCGTGCAGAAGGTCGGCATGAGCGTGGTCGACGTCGACCTGAACCACCCGATGGCCGGCAAGGACCTGCATTTCGACGTCGAGATCGTCGAAGTGCGCGAAGCCGCCAAGGAAGAAATCGACCACGGCCATGTCCATGGCGACGGTGGCCACCAGCACTGATCGCAGCGCGATCGTGAGGGCAGCAACGACCCGCTCCGGCGGGTCGTTGCGTTTCTGGAACACGGCGCGGCCGTCCACGGCGCGCAGGGCGGCGGCATAATGGCGGACCTGCCTGCCGGATGCCCCGTGAACGCCGCTTCCCTTTCCCTGCAGCCGGTGGCTTCCGGCGAACGCATCGCCGTGCTGGACGTGCTGCGCGGAGTGGCCCTGCTGGGCATCCTGCTGATGAACATCGAGGCCTTCAGCGGACCGCTGGACCTGGCCTTCACCGGCATCGACGCGCGCTGGCACGGGCTGGATTACGTGGCCGACGCCTTCGTCTACATCTTCGTGCAGGGCAAGTTCTTCACCCTGTTCTCGCTGTTGTTCGGTGCCGGCTTCGCGGTCATGGCGCAACGCGCGCAGGCGGCTGGCCGCGAGTTCACCCCGTTCTACCTGCGGCGCAGCCTCGGCCTGGCGCTGATCGGCCTGTGCCATGCGCTGCTGGTGTGGTCCGGCGACATCCTGGTGCTGTACGCGCTGGTGTCGCTGCCGCTGCTGGCCTGCCGCGAAGCGCCGCGCAGCTGGTTGCCGTGGATGGGCATCGTGGTCTACCTGGCCGGCGTGTCGATGATGCTGCTGATCGGCGCGATCGTGACGCTCTCGCCGGCGCAGGACCTGCAGAAGATGGTGGTCGATGCGCAGCAGGCCATCGACCAGCAGCGGCTGGTGTACGGGCAGGGTAGCTGGATGCAGGGCAACGTGCAGCGCCTGCATGAGTTCGGTTCTTCGCTGGGCGCGCTGGTGATCACCGGGCCGGAAGTGCTGGGCATGTTCCTTATCGGCAGCTGGTTTGCCGGCAGCGGGGCGCTGGCCGAACCGGACCGATTCCCCCGCCTGTATGCCGGCCTGCGCTGGGTCGCACTGCCGCTGGGCCTGCTGGTCACGCTCGCCGGGGTGCTGTGGAAGCCCTACCTCGCGCCGGGCCAGTACACCCTGGAAACCACGGCGGTGATGTCGCTGGTGTCGGTTGGTGCGGTGCCGATGTGCCTGGGCTACCTGGCCTGGATCGTGCACTGGCGCGCGCGGCTCGGCTGGCTGGCACCGGCAGGGCGCATGGCGCTGACCCACTATCTGGCGCAGTCGCTGGCCTGCACCTGGCTGTTCAACCATTACGGGCTGGGCGGGTTCGACCTGATGCCGCGCGCCTGGCAGGTGGTGTTCGCGCTGCTGCTGTTCGCGCTGCAGGTGGGCATCTCGCACTGGTGGCTGCGGCGCTTCCGCTTCGGCCCGATGGAATGGCTGTGGCGCGCGATGACCTACCGGCAGTGGCCGCCCATGCGCCGCGAGGTCGCGCAGGGCTGATTCCCGCCTGTGCCGCTCACGTTGCGCTGCATGTTCCCCATGGCATGCTCGGCCACGGCAGCGGCACCCTCCACGCAGGGCGTGGATCCATGATTCTCCCTTCTTCAGAGCGATCCCGATGAGCACTGCATCCTTTGACTATGACCTGATCGTCCTTGGCGGCGGTTCTGCCGGCCTGGCCGGCGCCATCCGGGCTGCCCAGCATGGCAAGCGCGTGGCGCTGCTGGAACCCGGCGCGCTGGGCGGTACCTGCGTCAATGTCGGCTGCGTGCCGAAGAAGGCGATGTGGCTGGCGGCCGACCTGCACGAGCGCATCGGCCTGGCCAGTGCGATGGGCTTCGATGTGCCGGCGCGTCCGGCGTTGTCGTGGAAGGAACTGGTGATCCATCGCCAGGCCTACATCAGCAACATCCACACCAGCTACAACAAGCGCCTGGACGAAACCGGCGTGGTGCGCATCCCCGCGCGCGGCCACCTGGTCGATGCGCACACCGTGGCGTGCAGCGATGGCGTGCGCTACAGCGCCGAGCACATCCTCATCGCCACCGGTGCACACCCGCAGCGGCCAGACATTCCCGGCGCGGCGCTGGGCCTGGTGTCCGATGATTTCTTCGACCTGCGCAGCGCACCGGCCGAGGTGGCGATCATCGGCGGCGGTTATATCGCGGTGGAGCTGGCCGGGCTGCTGCAGGCGCTGGGCAGCCGGGTCAGCCTGCTGGTGCGGGGTACGCGCCTGCTGGAACGCTTCGATTACGAACTGACCGACCAGCTGGCCGAGAACCTGAAGCAGCAGGGCGTGCGCATCCACTTCGATTACCGCCTGCGTGAACTGCAGCGCGATGGTGAGCGCGTGCGTGCCTTCGGCCATGATGGCCCGCTGGAGAGCGTGTTCGATGCGGTGTTCTTCGCGACCGGGCGCCGCGGCAACAGCCGCGATCTTGGCCTGGAAGCGCTGGGCATCGGCATCGGCGAGCACCAGCAGGTGGAAGTGGATGAGTGGCAGACCACGGCGGTGCCCAGCGTGCATGCCGTGGGTGACATTGCCGGCAAGGTTGGCCTGACCCCGGTGGCGGTGGCCGCGGCAAGGCGCCTGATGGACCGCCTGTTCGGTGGTCGCCCGAGCGCGAAGATGGATTACAGCAACGTGGCCAGCGTGGTGTTCTCGCACCCGCCGCTGGGCGCGGTCGGCATGAGCGAGGAGCAGGCACGCGCCTGTTTCGACCAGGTGACGGTCTATCACAGCCGGTTCCGGCCGATGCTGCAGGCGCTGGCCAACGGCACCCAGCGCAGCCTGTTCAAGATGGTCTGCGCCGGTGCCGACGAACGCGTGGTGGGCATCCATCTGCTGGGTGAAGCGGCTGACGAGATCCTGCAGGGCTTCGCGGTGGCGGTGAAGATGGGCGCGACCAAGGCCCAGTTCGACGACACCGTGGCCATCCACCCGACCTCGGCCGAGGAAGTCGTGCTGATGCGCTGACCCGCGGTTGGTGTAGAGCCGAGCCCACGCTCGGCTTTCTCCGCCTTGGCATCGCGAAGCCGAGCGTCGGCTCGGCGCTACGGGTTGCTGGGCGCGTGCATGCGACAATGCGCGTCCCCACATACCTCCGTGGCCGCACCCCGTGCGGCCTGCCGCCGTCCTGATGTCCAGTCCTTCCCCCCGCATCGCCACTGCTTCCCCGCGCATTGCCCTGGGTGGCATCGGCCTGGCTGCGGTCGGTGCCATCGCGGCGTCCGGCAAGGCCATCATCGTCAAGCTCGGCCTGCGCCATGGCGTGGATGCCACCACCCTGCTGGCCCTGCGCATGCTGATGGCGCTGCCGCTGTTCGTGCTGATGGCCCTGTGGTCGGCACGCCGTACCGAACCGCTGTCCTGGGCCGACCGGGCGCGCGTGCTGTGGCTGGGCTTCACCGGTTACTACCTGTCCAGCCTGCTCGATTTCCAGGGCCTGCAGTACATCAGCGTGACCCTGGAACGGCTGATCCTGTACTTGAACCCGACTCTGGTGCTGCTGATCAACGTCCTGCTGGCGCGGCAGCGTCCGGGCCGCTGGCAGGTGGCAGCGCTGGCGCTGAGCTACCTGGGCGTGCTGCTGGCCTTCGGCCATGACCTGCAGCGCGAGGGCGGGCAGATCATCGTCGGCAGCCTGCTGGTGCTGGGCAGCGCGCTCAGCTACGCGCTGTACCTGTTCGGCAGTGGCCAGGTGGTCGCGCGCATCGGTGCGGTGCGGCTGACCGCCTATGCCAGCTGCGTGGCCAGCGTGCTGGTGCTGCTGCATTTCGCCATCACCCATCCGCTGCCGCTGCTGTGGCAGGCACCTGCGGCGGTGCAGTGGCTGTCGCTGGTCAACGCCACGGTATGCACCGTGCTGCCGGTGCTGGCCATCATGCTGGCCGTGCAGCGCGTCGGCTCGTCGCTGGCCGCGCAGGTGGGTATGCTGGGTCCGGTTTCCACCATCGTGATGAGTCTATGGCTGCTCGACGAGCCGATGGGGCCGGCGCAGATCGCCGGCACCGTGCTGGTGCTGATCGGCGTACTGCTGGTGACCCGCCTGCGGCGCTGACGCCGGAACAGGCGCGTGACCGCATCCTGGCGGTGATCCGCGCGATCCCGCCAGGGCAGGTGCTGGGCTACGGCCAGGTGGCCATGCGCGCGGGGCTGCCAGGCCGCGCACGGCTCACCGCGCGCATCCTGGGCCAGAACGAAGACCCCGGCCTGCCGTGGCACCGCGTGCTGCGCTCGGACGGGCGCATTGCCATGGCCGAAGGTTCGGCGGGCTGGCGCGAGCAGTCGCAGCGCCTGCGTGCCGAAGGCGTGGTGGTCGAGAACGGCCGGGTGCGGATGCCGGCCATCGACCCGGCTGCGGCGCTGGATGCCGCGATCTGGGGCCCGGGCTGATCGCTGCCGGCCACTGAACGGAGCGGGCGGGGCGGTCGCCACGCTGTCGTGATGCTGCGGCTATGATGGAGGCCGTTCCATGCCGGTATTCCCATGTTCCCGCGACTGCCCACCGTCACCAAGGCCCTGCTGATCGCCAACGCGATCCTGTTCCTGCTGCAGCAGCCGTTCCTGCTCGGCATGCAGACCTTCGAGCCCTTCATGCTGCAGCCCTGGCAGCAGGGCTTCGATGCGTTTTCCCCGGGCGGCAACTTCCAGCCCTGGCAGCTGCTGACCTACGGCTTCCTGCACGGCAGCTTCGGCCACCTGTTCTTCAACATGCTGGCGGTATTCATGTTCGGCGCGCCGCTGGAGCAGACGTGGGGCGAGAAGCGCTTCCTGCTGTATTACCTGGTGTGCGTGGCCGGTGCCGGTGTCTGCCAGTTGCTGGTGGGTACGCTGCTGGAGAACCCGGCCACGGTGCTGGGCGCATCCGGCGGTGTGTTCGGCCTGCTGCTGGCCTACGGCATGCTGTTCCCGAACCAGCGCGTGATGCTGCTGTTCCCGCCCATTCCGATGAAGGCACGCACGTTCGTGATCCTGTTCGGCGTGGGTGAACTGGTGCTGGGCATGACCGGCTGGCAGCCGGGCGTCGCGCATTTCGCACATCTGGGCGGCATGCTGTTCGGCTGGCTGCTGATCCGCTACTGGCGCGGGCAGCCGCCGTTCAACAAGCGCCGCCCGCCCGGCCCACCGAAGCGCCCGAACCACCTGCGCAGCGTCAAATGATCCAAGGGATCATTTGACGCTGTGGGTGCCGACCGTTGGTCGGCACGCTCTGGATCGGATCTTTTGACGCTGTAGGTGTTTGTGGGTGCCGACCGTTGGTCGGCACTCGGTGCCCACATCCACGCATGGCGTGGATCTACAGATCCTGCAACACCACCTGCGCCGCATTGTGCCCCGGTGCTCCGGTCACGCCGCCGCCGGGATGGGTGCCCGAACCACACAGGTACAGCCCCGGCAGCGCACCGCGATAGCCCGCCTGGCCGACCATCGGCCGCGCCGAGAACAGCTGGTTGGCGCTGAGCGCACCGTGGAAGATGTCGCCGCCGATCAGGCCGAAGGTGCGTTCCAGGTCCAGCGGTGACAGCACCTGCCGGCCGAGCACGCTGGCCGCGAAGCCCGGCGCGTGCTGCTCGACCGTGGCGATCATCAGGTCGGCCACTTCATCGCGATGATCATCCCAGTGCCGCCCGCCGGGCAGCACCGGCGCGACGTGCTGGCAGAACAGGCTGGCCACATGCTGCCCGGGCGGGGCCAGCGAATCGTCCAGCGTGCTGGGAATCAGCATCTCCACGATCGGTTTGCGCGACCAGCCCTCGCGGCGTGCATCCAGCCAGGCGCGGTCCATGTACTCCAGGCTGGGCGCCATGATGATGCCGGCGCTGAGGTGATCGCCGTGGCCGGGCAGGGCGCGGAAATCCGGCAGCCGCGACAGTGCGACGTTCATCCGGAACGTGCCCGAGCCGCAGCGCCACTGCGCCATCCGCTCGCGCGTCGCCTGCGGTACCTCTGCCGGTTCCAGCAACCGTTCGTAGAGCAGCTTGGGATTGACGTTGGCGATCACCGCGCGTGCGCGCAGGCTTTCGCCGTTGTCCAGTTCCACGCCGGCCGCACGGCCCTGTTCGACCAGAACGCGCCGCACACCGGCATCCACGCGCAGCTCGGCGCCAGCGTCGCGCGCCGAGGCGGCAATGGCCTGGCTGATCGTGCCCATGCCACCGATCGCATGGCCCCAGGCACCCTTTACGCCGTTGCACTGGCCGAACACGTGGTGCAGCAGCACATACGCACTGCCCGGCGTGTACGGGCTGGCGAAATTGCCGACGATGCCATCGAAGCCAAACAGCGCCTTGATCGGTTCGCTCTCGAACCAGCGGTCCAGATACTCGGCGGCCGACAGCGTGAACAGGTCCAGCAGCTCCTGCCGCAGCGAGGCGTCCAGCGTGGCCAGTTCGCGGCCGAGGCGCCCCATCTGCCAGAGCGTGGGCAGGGCACGCCATCCGCCGGCCACGCCCAGGTCCGGTGGCGCACGCAGTGCCCATGCGCGCAGCACGTCGGCGAAGATCTCCAGCCGCGCTTCGTACTCGGGAAGCCGCTGCGCATCGCGCGCCGAGAACTTCGCGACCTCGGCCTGGGTGCGGCCCGGCGCCGACAGCAGGTAGCGGCCATCGTCCAGCGGCAGGAAGTTGTTGGCCGGCCGGTTGACGATGCGCAGGCCATGGGCATGCAGCTGCAGGTCGTCGATCACCTTCGGCTGCAGCAGCGACACGGTGTAGGACGCCACCGAGTTGCGGAAGCCGGGATGGAACTCCTCGGTAACCGCCGCTCCGCCCAGTACGTTGCGGCGCTCCAGCACCAGCACCTTCTTTCCCGCTCGCGCCAGGTAGGCCGCGCACACCAGCCCGTTGTGGCCGCCGCCGGCAATGATGGCATCCCACTGGCTCATGCCTGGGCGATCGCCGCTTCGATGGTGGCGATGTCGATCTTCTTCATCGGCATCATCGCGTTGAAGGCGCGCTTGGCCAGCGCCTTGTCCGTGCTGGTCACCGCCTCGATCAGCATGCGCGGGCTGATCTGCCAGGATACGCCCCAGCGGTCCTTGCACCAGCCGCAGTCGCTTTCCTGGCCGCCGTTGCCGACGATGGCATTCCACAGGCGATCGGTTTCGGCCTGGTCGGTGGTCTGGATCTGGAACGAGAACGCTTCGTTGTGCTTGAACGCCGGGCCGCCATTGAGGCCGACGCAGGCCACGCCACAGACGGTGAACTCGACGGTGAGCACGGCGCCTTCCTGGCCGGCCGGGTAGTCCCCGGGGGCGTGGTGGACGGCGGTCACCGCGCTGTCGGGGAAGGTGTTGGCGTAGAAGGTGGCGGCCTCCAGCGCGTCCTTGTCGTACCACACGCAGATGATGTTCCTGATGGCCATGAGCGGCTCCGCAGCGGGCGAAGGCGCAGCGATAGCACGGGCGGTGTTAATGCCGGATCGTGCTGCACTGCAGGACCGCGCTACCATCCTGCGGGAGAGCGGTTCCCTCCATGGCAGCACGACAGGGACGATGCGTGAAGATCCTGATCCTGGGCGGATATGGTGTATTTGGAGGGCGCCTGGTGCAGTTGCTGGCGGATCTGCCGCAGCTGGAGCTGCTCGTGGCCGGGCGCACCCTGGCGGCGGCCGAGGCGTTCTGCCTGGCGTACCGCGGCCAATCCACGCTGCGGCCCTTGCGGGTGGAACGGCAGCAGCTGGCGCCGACGTTGCAGGCCGAACGGCCCGACCTGGTGGTCGATGCGTCCGGTCCCTTCCAGGATTACGGCCGCCAGCGCTATGCGGCCATCGAAGCCTGCATCGCCGCCGGCATCGATTATCTGGACTTTGCCGACGCGGCAGATTTCGTTTCGGGTGTTCCGCAGTTCGATGCGCAGGCGCGGGCGGCCGGCGTCTACGTGCTGTCCGGGGTCAGCAGCTTCCCGGTGCTGACCGCTGCGGTGCTGCGGGTGATGGCCACGCGCATGGACATCCTCAGCGTGGAAGGCGGCATCGCGCCGTCACCGTATGCGGGCATCGGCCTGAACGTGATGCGCGCGGTGGTGGGCTATGCCGGCGCGCCGGTGAAGCTGCGCCGTGGTGGGCGCGACGGCCACGGCGTGGGCCTGGCAGAGAGCCGCCGCTTCACTGTCGCGGTGCCGGGCCGGATACCGCTGCGCAACCTGCATTTCTCGCTGGTGGACGTGCCCGACCTGCAGGTGCTGCCGCCGGAACACCCGACGCTCACCGATATCTGGATCGGCGCCGGTCCGGTGCCGGAAGTCCTGCACCGCATCCTCAACCTGTTGGCCAAGGCCCGCCAACGACTGCGCCTGCCATCGCTGGAACCGTGCTCGCAGCTGTTCTACACCGTGCTGAACCTGATGAAGTTCGGCGAGCATCGCGGCGGCATGATCGTGCGCGCGGTCGGAGTGCGTGACGGTGCGCCGCTACGCCAGAGCTGGCACCTGCTGGCCGAGGCCGATGATGGCCCCTACATTCCATCGATGGCCATCGAAGCGCTGATCCGCAAGCAGCTCCTCGGCGAGCGGCCAGCGCCGGGTGCGCGCCCCGCGACGCACGCGCTGGAGCTGGCCGACTACGATCGATTGTTTGCCGGCCGCACCATCCATACCGGCTTCCGCCACGACATGCCCGGCGCCAGCCTGTACCAGCGCGTGCTGGGGGACGCCTATGCGCGGCTGCCAGCCGCCGTGCAGGCGCTGCATGCGCCGGGTGCGGCGCGGTGCTGGCAGGGCAGGGCGCGGGTGCAGCGCGGCCGAGGCCTGGTGTCGCGTCTGCTGGGCGCGCTGTTTGGTTTTCCGGCGGCGGGCGAGCAGGTACCGGTCAGCGTTGAGTTCACGCCGGAAGCCGGTGGCGAGCGCTGGACGCGCACGTTTGCCGGCCGCCGTTTTTCCTCGCTGCAGACCGAAGGGTGCGGCCGCAACGAGGCGCTGCTGGTCGAGCGTTTCGGTGCGGTGTCGGTGGCCCTGGCCATCGTGGTCGAGGGCGGCCGGCTGCAGCTGGTACCGCGCCGCTGGTCGCTGCTCGGCATTCCGCTGCCACGCGCGCTGCTGCCGGGTGATAACAGCTTCGAGTCGGAAGTGGACGGGCGTTTCGTGTTCGATGTCGAGATCGGCGCGCCGCTGGTCGGTCGCATCGTGCACTACCGGGGAACGCTGGAACCAGAGTGACGCGCGTTGGCCTGGTCGCAGGAACGAGGGCGCCTCTGAGGCGCCCTTTTTTGTCGCTGTATTTCTTCCCCGAAGCATCGATGAAACCGAAAGCATTAACTCATTAAATCTTTCGAATATCGCCGTCGATAAGCGGGCAAATATGCCGGCAAAAGTCTCAGTTGAATGGAATGTAAACAATTGTTTTCTTTTGTATCAAGAAAAAATCAATTAAATCAACAAGATAAAATATTTGCTATCAACCCTTGCAAGTTAAACTTTTATGAAATTAATATTCTATTCAGCTGCTACGAAGATGAAACGCTGATGCAGCGAGTCTGAAAAACGAGTGTGTCTTTTCACGGAACAAGGAATTTTCATGACCTATAGCAAGACGGCCATCCGGCTGAAGCGCACGGCACTTGCCGCTGTCCTGACCTCCTTCATCGGCGCCGCCGCGGCGCAGAGCACCACCGGTTCCCTGTATGGCAACGCCCCGGCCGCCGCAGGCGCCACAGTCGTCGTACAAAGCGATTCGGGCCTCAAGCGCAGCGCGAACGTCGATGCAAACGGCCGCTACAACCTGGGTTCGCTGCCGGTGGGCCGCTACTCCATCACCCTCGAGCGTGACGGGCAGGTGGTAGAGCAACGCGACAACGTGCTGCTGAAGGTCGGCGTCGGCACGGAAGTCTCCTTTGGCCAGTCCGCCAGCGGCGGTGCCACCAACCTCGACGCAGTGAACGTCACTGCAGCCAACATCCCGAAGATCGACGTGACCAACACGGTCTCCAAGTCGGTCATCACCTCCGAACAGCTCGATGTCCTGCCGCTGGGCCGCAGCGCCGAAGCGATCGCCCTGCTCGCGCCAGGCGTTGTCGCCGGCAGTGGCGAGTTCTCCAATGGTTCGCGCTCGGTGCTGTCGTTCGGCGGCTCCAGTGTCACCGAGAACGCGTACTACCTGAACGGCTTCAACGCGACCAACCCGCTGAATGCAATGGGCGGTGTCAGCCTGCCGTATGGCTCGATCGACCAGCAGGAAACCTTCATGGGTGGCTACGGCGCCGGCTACGGCCGTTCCACCGGCGGCGTGATCAACCAGCTCGGCAAGCGCGGTACCAATGAATGGAAGTTCGGCTTCCAGACCACCTGGTCGCCCGATTCGCTGGCCGAATCGCCGCGAGACATCTACTACCCCAACCACACCGCGCCACCGGGTCTCGAACTCGAGGACGATACCGGCACGGTGGCCGGCTCCCTGTACCGCTCGCGCAAGGGTGACACGGCGACCCGCACCACCTACAGCGGCTATGTCAGCGGCCCGCTGATCGAGGATCGCCTGTTCATCCACCTCGCCGCCGAGAAGGATCGCAACGAGGGCGTGTCCACCAGTGCTGCCGAAGCCGCACAGCAGATCCGCAGCCACTACACCACCGATACGCCCAAGTTCTACGGCAAGATCGACTGGAACATCAACGACAGCAACACGCTGGAATACACCCGGCTGCAGAACACGGACCGCTACAGCAGCTACTACCGCGAGTTCGACTACGACACGATGAGCGAAGGCGAGCGCACCGGTACCTTCGCCAACACGACCAAGCTCAAGGACGAGTTCGACATCTTCAAGTACACCGGGTACCTGACCGATGACCTGACCCTGAGCGCGGTGTGGGGCCGCAGCAAGGAAACCAACCTGGAATCCAATCCGCAGGATTCGGCCAACCCCTACATCAGTGGACCGACCAGCCAGGATCCGTCGATCACCGGCGGTACGCCGATCCGCAACGACCAGACCGCGCTGTACACCAAGTCGCTGGATGCGGGCAGCAAGACCCGCGGCCTGCGCGTGGACCTGCAGTACCGCATCGGCAGCCATGAGCTGACCGCCGGTATCGACAACATGACCTACCAGGGCCACAACGAAGGGCAGGCGATGACCGGCCCGGGTTACGCCTGGATCTATTCGCGCATCGCACCGGGTTCTTCGCCGGCGCCGGCGTTCGACGTCGCCGCCCCGGGTGGTGATGGCTACTACGTGCAGAAGTACATCTTCTCCACCACCACCAGCATGTCGGTGGAACAGAAGGCCTACTACCTGGAAGACCGCTGGCAGGTCAGCCCGAACTGGCTGCTGACCCTGGGCCTGCGCAACGACAAGTTCACCAACTGCAACAGCTCGGCCATTGCCTACGTTGAAAGTGGTGACCAGTGGGCCCCGCGCCTGGGCGCCAGCTGGGATGTCTTTGGTGATTCGTCGATGAAGGTGTTCGCCAACCTCGGCCGCTACTACCTGGCCCTGCCCAACAGCGTGGCCATCCGTGGCGCATCGGCATCGACCTATACCCGTGAGTACTTCACCTACGGTGGCATCGATGCCAACGGCAACCCGACCGACCTGACCGCACTGGGCCCGGGCCCGGTATCGACCAACAACGAGTACGGCGTTGCGCCCGATCCGTTGTCGGTTGCACCGACCGACCTGAAGTCGCAGTACCAGGATGAGTTCATCATGGGCTTCGAAAAGACCCTGGGCTCGTCCTGGAACACGGGCGCGAAGTTCACCTACCGTCGCCTGCAGACCGCCATCGACGATACCTGCGACTCCGACCAGATCTACGCAAAGCTCGATGCGATGGGCGTTGATACGGACGGCCTGGAAGTGCCGGGCTGCGTGATCTTCAACCCGGGCAAGACCAACACCTTCATGGTCAAGCACAGCGATGGCTCGGGTTACACGCCGGTGCAGATGAGCTCGTCGGACTGGGGCTACAACGGCAACAAGGCCAAGCGCAGCTACGTTGCCGTCGATCTGTTCATCGAACATCCGCTGAGTGACAAGTGGTACGGCCGCCTGGACTACACCTGGTCGCGCAGCTACGGCAACACCGAAGGCCAGGTCAAGTCGGACATCGGCCAGGATGAAGCGGCCAAGACCCAGGACTGGGATTCCTACTACCTGATGGAGTACGCCGGTGGCTACCTCGCCAACGACCGTCGCCACCAGCTGAAGGGCTATGGCGCGTACCAGTTCAACGATGAGTGGACGGCGTCGGCCACCCTGCGTGTCACCTCGGGCATGCCGAAGAGCTGCCTGGGCTACTACGGTGCCGATGGCAGCGATCCGATCGGCTATGAATCGTCGTACCACTACTGCAACGGCGAGCCGTCGCGCCCGGGTGATGCCGGCCGCCAGCCGTGGACCTACCGCTTCGACCTGGGCGTGATGTACCGCCCGGCCTTTGCCGACCACAAGCTGGCATTCGGCCTGGACGTGTTCAACGTGCTCAACCAGCGCCGTGCGGTCCAGTCCGATCCGTCGTATGAATCGGGCCAGCACACGATTTCCAATACCTACGGTATCGGCACCTTCTACACCGCGCCGCGTTCGGTGCGCCTGAGCGCGTCCTACGATTTCTGATGTAAAAACCGCTCTCTTTCAGCAGGACGTTTGACCCCGGCATCTGCCGGGGTCTTTTTATGTGCGGGCACGGCCCACGAAAAAGGCGCCCTGCGGCGCCTTCTTCGTTACTGCACCACGCTTGTGGTCAGCGCCAGACCTTGATCTGCTCGGCGTCGGTACGCTGCATCGGCTGGCCGGCCTTGCAGCTGAAGGTCGCGCCGAACGCCGGCAGGTTCGACAGCGGGCCGTTGGTGCGCCAGCGGCCCGGTGCACGGATGTCGGCGGTCAGGCGGCGAGCGGCTTCGTTCGGCGACAGCTGCTGCGGCCACAGTGCAGCCCAGGCGCGGAAGAAGTCCTGCTGCTGCGCCGGCTTGGCCTTCGGCTCCTGCGCGGTGTAGGCCGCCCAGGCCAGTTCCAGGCCGGCGATGTCGGCCAGGTTCTCTTCCTGGGTCAGCGTGCCGTTGACCTTGGCACCCTTCACGCCGGGGAATTCGTAGGCGCCGTACTGCGCGGCCACGCGGCTGCCCAGCAGGGTCCAGGCGGTCTTGTCGGCCGGGGTCCACCAGCTGCGCAGTTCACCCTTGGCATCGACCAGGGCGCCCTTGGCATCGATGGCACGGTTCAGTTCGTGGCCGACCAGGCCACCGAAGCTGCCGAACTTGTCGGCGGCATCGGCCTTGGCGTTGAACACCGGGCCCTGCAGGATGGCGGCGGTGACGATCAGGCGGTTCTGCGCCAGATCGTAGGCCAGCGACGGCTGCTGCGGCAGCACGTCCCAGCGGCGGTCGGCATTGCCCTTGCCGATGCGCTTCATTTCCTCGCGGTGGCGCCAGGTCGAAGCGATCAGCATGTTGCCGCCGAACGAACCACGGCCCATCGGCTGCACGGTGTAGTCCAGGTCGCGCAGCGGGGTGCCGATCTCGATCTTCAGCGCGCCCAGCTTGGCCTGTGCTTCGGCCTTGGCCTCGGCGCTCATCCAGGTGCTGTTCTTGACCGCCTCGATCTGCACTTCACGCACCTTGTCGACGATCCACGCCGCCTGGCGACGGTCTTCGGCGGACAGGTAGCGGGCGGCGTACTCGCGGCCGACCATCGGGCCGGCGGCCACGTTGATGGCATCCAGGACGCTTTCCCAGCGCTGCGCGGGCAGGGTCTGGCCACGCAGCACGCGGCCGCGGAACTCGAACTCGGCGTCGCGGTAGGCCTTGGACAGGTACGGTGCCATCGAGTCGCCCACGCGCCAGCGCAGGTAAGCCTTCCACTGTTCCGGCTTGAGCTTGGTGACCATGGTGTCGAGCTGCTTGAACAGGCCCGGGTCCGCCAGCGAGACCAGGTCGTCGTTCACGCCCTGCGCCTTCAGGAAGGCATCCAGCTGCAGGTTGCGGTAGCGGCTGTTGAGTTCCTTGGTCGAGATCGGCGCGTAGTTGTTGAACGGGTTGTTGATGCCGGCCAGCGACTGCGCGTTGCGGGCCAGTTCGGTTTCCAGTTCGATCACCGACTGCGATTCGGCATCCAGCTTGGCTGCCGGGGTGCCGGTCAGGGCCAGGATCTGCTTGACGTAGTTGCGGTAGCGGCCCATCAGGGCCACGGTGTCGGCGTCGGTACGGGTGTAGAACGCCGGGTCGGGCAGGCCCATGCCGCCTTGCATGAAGTAGCCGATGTGGCGGTCCAGCGCCTTCAGGTCCACGTCCGGGCCGAAGTTGAAGGCCACCGGGATGCCGACCTGGTGCAGCGCGGCGATCGAGGCCGGCACGTCCTTGGCCTTCTTGATCGCGTTGATGCGGGTCAGCAGCGGGGCGATCGGGTTGGAGCCATCGGCTTCCACCGCGGCTTCGTCCAGGCCGCTGGCCCAGAAGTCGCCCAGCAGCTTCTGCACGTTGCCCTGCGGCGCCTTCATCGAGGCGTCCAGCAGTTCACGCTGCTGCTGGCGGCTGCGGTCGACCAGCTGGCCCAGCGCGGTGGCGGCGCCGGACTGCGGCACCGGGTTGGCCTTCAGCCAGTCCGCGTTGGTGGCATCGTAGAAATCGCTGCACTGGGCGCTGACGGCCGGGGCGCGCACGGCCTTCTTCTTGGCGGCGAACGCATCGTGGGTCGGGACCAGGGTCGCCAGGCTGATACCCAGGGCGACGGCAAGCGGACGGAAATTGGGCATGTAGAACGAATCCGTGATGGATTGAGGGCGGGCGAACTATAGCAAGCCGTGCATGGGCACGGGATGCATGCGTCACGTCGCATCCGCCGGGCATGGCCCGGCGCTACCGGGTGGCATGGCCAGTAGATCCACGCCATGCGTGGATGGCCGGAGCCGCCAAAAACAAAGGCCCGGGAAATCCCGGGCCTTCGAGGGTCTGCCTTGGCGTCAGCCGCGGCTTACCAGATCACCACCTGCTGGTCGCCGGTGCGGGCCATCGGCGAGCCGGCCTTGCACTGGAATGCAGCGGCGAAGGTCGGCAGGTTCGACGGCGCACCCATGGCGCGGAACTGCGCCGGGGCGTGCGGGTCGGTGGCCAGGCGGACCTTGGCATTTTCAGCGGTGTACTTGGTGCGCCACACGGTGGCCCAGTTGAAGAAGAAGCGCTGGTCGCGGGTGAAGCCGTCGACCTTCGGATCTTCCTTGCCGGCGGTGGCCTTCTGCAGGGCGTCGTAGGCGGTGGCCAGGCCACCCAGGTCGGCGATGTTCTCGCCCAGGGTCAGGTGGCCGTTCACGGCCTGGCCGTCGACCTTGTACTGGTCGAACTGCTTGACCAGCTTGCCGGTCAGGCCTTCGAAGTTCTTCTTGTCAGCCGCGGTCCACCAGTCTTCCATGTTGCCGGTCGGCCCGAAGCGCGCGCCCTGGTCGTCGTAACCGTGGGTCATTTCGTGGCCGATCACCGCGCCGATGCCGCCGTAGTTCAGGGCGTCGTCGGCCTTCGGGTCGAAGAACGGCGGCTGCAGAATGGCGGCCGGGAACACGATCTCGTTCTGCAGCGGGTTGTAGTAGGCATTGACCGTCTGCGGGGTCATGCCCCACTCGGTCTTGTCCACCGGCTTGCCGATCTTGGACAGGTTGAACTTGTAGTTGAACTCGTTGGCCGCGCGCACGTTGCCCAGGTAGCTGTCGCGCTGGGTCTGCAGGCCCGACCAGTCACGCCACTTGTCCGGGTAGCCGATCTTCGGGGTGAAGGTTTCCCACTTGGCGATGGCCTTGGCCTTGGTCTCGTCGCTCATCCAGCTCAGGCCCTGGATGCGTTCCTTCAGCGACGCGGCCAGGTTCTTCACCAGTTCTTCCATCTTCGCCTTGGCTTCCGGCGAGAAGGCGACCTTCACGTACAGCTGGCCGAAGGCTTCGCCGGCATCGTTCTCGATGGTGCCCAGCACGCGCTTCCAGCGCGGCTTCTGTTCCTTCTGGCCATTGAGGGTCTTGCCGTAGAACTCGTAGTTCTCCTGCACGAAGGCGTCGGCCAGGTACGGCGAGGCGCCATCAACGGTATGGAAGCGCAGGTAGGCGCGCCAGACCGACGGATCGGTGTCGCCCAGTGCCTTGCTCACTTCCTCGTGGAAGGCCGGCATGGCCAGCGAGAACTTCTCCGGTGCGGCAACGCCCTGCGACTTGAAGAACTCGGTCCAGCTGAAGTTCGGGGTCAGCTTGTCGGCGTCGGCCAGGGTGACCGGGTTGTAGAACAGCTCGACGTTGCGCGACAGGTCGACGCGCGACTTGGAAGCCTTGGCCAGGCGGGTCTCGAACTTGACCACGTCCTCGGCCTGCTTGGCGGCATCGGCAGCGGCCACGCCCGACAGTTCCAGCACCTTGGCGACGTGCGCCTGGTAGGCCTTCAGCTTGTCGGCGTTCTTGGTGTCGGTGTAATAGGTGGTGTCCGGCAGGCCCAGGCCGCCCTGGCTGGCGTAGGCCATGTTCATGGCCGAGTTCTTGAAGTCCGCTTCGGCGCCGAAGCCGAACAGGACGTTGTCGCCCTTGGCGGCGCTGGTGCGCAGGTAATCGGCGATGGCGGCCTTGTCCTGCAGGCCGTCGATGGCGGCCAGGTCAGCCTTCAGCGGCTCGATGCCCTGGGCGTTGATCTTGGCTTCGTCCATGCCGGTGGCCCACAGGTCGCCGACGATCTTCTCGATGTGGTTCGGGTTCTTGACCTGGGCAAGCTGCTGGGCCAGCTGGTGCTGCACGGCCACCGAACGCTCGTCGAGGATGGTGAAGGCGCCCCAGCTGGTGCGGTCGCCCGGAATCTCATTGGCGGCCAGCCACTTGCTGTTGACGTAGTCGCCAAAGGCGCCGCAGGCGTCCATCGCGCTGTCCAGGTCACTGGCCTGGAAGGCGTTGTAGGCCGGCAGCTTGGCCTCGTCCAGCTTGTAGGTGGTGGCCTGGTCAGTGGCGGCCGGCGTGGAGGCGGTGGCGTCCTTTGCCGGGGTGTCGGTCTTGCCGCAGCCGACCAGCGCGGCCGAAACGGCCAGGGTCAGCAGCACGATCTTGGGAGTACGGGTCACTTGAATGGCCTCCAGGCCGAGTGATTCAGGGAAGGGCCGTTTGGGGCGGCCGTGGGCCGAACGATACGCCGCTGGCCCGCCCTGCAAGGGTGTCGAAGGTCATGGCCGATTGCAAACCCCGCAGCCGTTGGCCGGACCGCCAGATACGGAAAAGGAAAGGGCGGCTTGCGCCGCCCTTTCCGGGTACTGCCTTGAAGCGCTATCAGAACTTGTACGAGGCGCCCATGTAGAAGTAGCGGCCCACGTTGTCATACAGCGCCGAACCCACGTCCGAACCGAAGTAGTTCACCGGCGGATCCTTGTCGAAGGCGTTGTCGATGCCCAGGTACACGTCGATCTTGTCGCCCGGGAAGCGATAGCCGAACTGGAAGTTGTTGTACACGTAGGAACCGTTTCGGATCGGGCTCTGCGAACCGGGGTTGCTGTTGTAGCTGTCCGGGGTCACGCGCAGATTGCCGTCCACGTAGGTCATGTCCCACGACGCACGCCACTGGCCCAGCGAGTACTTGGTCTGCAACTGGGCGCGCCAGCGCGGATCGGTCACGTAGGTGACGTACTCGGTGTATTCATCCGGGAAGTCCTGGAAGGCCCATTCGCGGGACTGCAGCAGACGGGTACCAACGAAGCGCACCACGGTATCGCCGCCGGCCAGCTTGAAGCGGTAGTCCATTTCCAGGTCGACACCGATGCGGCGCGAGCGGGCCAGGTTTTCGTTCAGCGCGGTCCAGCGGGTGATCGAGTACTCGGGGAAGGCGCGGCCCGTGGCGTCGGTGAAGCCGCCAACCGGTGCACGCACGATCTGGTCACAGAACGCGTTGCCCACGCCCCCCGGCGAATCGACGCAGCGGGTTGCATTGGTCTGCGCGGTCACTGCACCGATGGCGTCCTTCAGGTTGATGTTCCAGTAGTCGATCGACATGCCGAACCCTTGCAGGAACTCCGGCTGCCACACCAGACCGTAGGTGAAGCTGCGAGCGCGCTCGGGCTTCAGGTCCGGGTTGCCGCCGCTCACGCCGGGGCGGCTGGCAGTGTAGGTGTCGACCCAACCCACCGGAATGCCCAGCGCCGAGCAGTTGGCCTGGCGCAGCGCCGGATCCTTGGCGGTGGACGGACGGTTGCTGTTGGTCACCAGGTAGTTGCAGGGGTCGGCGACGGTTGCGAAGTTCTCGCTCTGCGGGTTGTACAGCTCACCGATGCTCGGTGCGCGCACGGCCTGCGACAGGGTACCGCGCGCACGCAGGGACGGGATGATGGTCCAGTCCAGGCCGACCTTCCAGGTGGTGGTCTTGCCGATGCTGCTGTAGTCGGACCAGCGACCGGCGGCATCCATCGTCAGGTTGTAGATACCCGGGATGTCGGCCAGCAGCGGCACGGTGGTTTCCACGAACGCTTCACGCACGTCGTACTTGCCGGCGCGGTTGGGAATGGCGTTGAGGAAGGTCAGGCCCTGTGCGGCCAGCGGATCGGTGATTTCGCGGCTCTTCTCGCGGCGGTATTCCACGCCACCGGCCACGCCCACGTCACCGGCCGGCAGGCTGAACAGCGAGCCATTGGCAACCGATGCGCTGAACACGCTCTGCTGGATGCGCGAGAAGTTGTACGAATTGACGTTCATCCAGTCGCGCGCGGCCTGGGTGACCTGGCCATTGCCCAGCACGCTGAACGGAACGCACCCGTCACGGCCAAATGCCGAGTAGACGCGGCCGGTGTGCGGATTGATGGCGTTCGGGTCCAGGGTGGTGCGGCAGGTAACCTGGCCGGTGGCCGGGTCGATCACGGCGTCCAGGCCAGCCTGCCAACGCTCGTTGATGCGGTTGTTCAGGTTCCAGCGCTTGACCTCGCTCTGGCCCCAGTTGCCGTACACATCGTAGGTCCAGTTCTCGCTCAGGTTGCCTTCCATGCCGAACACGAAGCGCTGGGTGTTGCGCTCCACGTGCTCGCCGCGCTGGCCGGCATCGACGTTGAAACGGTTCAGCGTGAGCGACGAGGCGCCGTTGGCCAGCATCAGCGCACGCAGTTCCGGCGACACGAATGCGTTGTCACGCTGGATGCGGATGGTGGTATCGAACGACGGCTGGGCCAGGAAGTCCGACTCGGTCTCGGTGTACTTGCCTTCGAAGTACAGGCGGTGGTTGTCGGTCAGATCGAAGTTGACGATCGTGTTCACGCTCTTGCGATCGAACTCCGGCTGCAGGTCAGCCACGGCGTTCAGATCGGCGAAGTCGCAGTTGGTGCAGCTGCTGTTGCTGACCACGATGCCGTCGTAACGCTGCTTGCGGAACGTGCCATCCGGGTTGAACTGGTAGCGGTTGCCCCAAGTGGCCGGATTGCTGGCACTGAAGGTGCCCAGGGTGAACGTACCGCCGTAGGAGATCGAGTGGTTGCCGCCCGGGCCGCTCAGCACGGTCTGCGGGTTGCTTTCGCTCGGCGGCTTGGAGGAGTCGTAGTTCGGGTTCGGAACCGAGACCAGGTACTCGCGGCCGATGGCACGGTCGGTGCGCACGAAGCGGTCCTGCTTGCTGTATTCCAGCGCGATGGCGGCGTTGCCGCGGCCACCGGCGAAATCGGTGCCGGCCGACACGCTGACGAACGAGCGGTTGAAGCCGCCTTCATCGGCCATGCCGGTCTGGCCACGGATTTCCGCGCCGTCGAAGGACTTCTTCATGATGAAGTTGACCACGCCGGCCACGGCGTCGGCGCCGTACACGGCCGAGGCGCCGCCGGTGATGACTTCCACGCGCTCGATCCATTCCACCGGAATGGTGTTCACGTCCACCGAGGTCGAACCGGAGGTCGCACCCACGTGGCGGCGGCCGTTGACCAGCACCAGCGTGCGCGAGGTGCCCAAGCCGCGCAGGTCCAGCAGGCCTACGCCGGCGGTACCGATGAAGCGGGTGGAGTTGCCCAGCGTGTAGCTCGGGGTCAGCGCCGGCATGCGGGTCATCAGGTCGCCGATGTTGTTCGCGCCGGTGGCGCGGATTTCTTCGGCAGTGATGGCCGTCACCGGAGAGGGGGTGACGAAGCCGGTGCGCGCGATACGCGAGCCGGTCACGCTGATGCGGTCCAGATCAACCGGATTGGAGCCCGGGCTGGCTTCCTGCGCCAGGACGGGGACGGCGGCGGCGGCCATGAGGCCGGCCAGCAGGGCGCAGGTCAGCGGGTGGCGACCGGGCGTGCGGTGAATCGTCATGCGTGAAACCCCCTAATGGATGTGAATGCTGGCTTCCGTGCCATGGTTCTGTGTTTGTTCATGTGTCGTCCTGACTTGACTCGAACCTAACATGGCCTTAACGGGAAATGCATGTTTTCATCACGCATTGACGCACTTCGTGTCCCAGTTGTTCATCAAATTGCAACAAATACAGTGGCTTAGTCTCAGTTGTGATGGTTACGTCTGTAAGCCAACAATGGAGATGAATAGGGGGTTAAGCGAAGCTTTGCGCAGAAGTGGCGTGGGCTTTGCGCAAGCTGGCGTGTCGCGTGTCTGTCCGCGCGTCGGCTGCCGGGCTGAAGACAAAAGAAAAGGGCGGCCAAAGCCGCCCTTTTCATGTTGACGTTGTCGCCGGTCAGAACTTGTAGGAAACCCGGGCGAAGAACGTACGGCCGTACCAGTCGTACTGCGACGCGTACAGCGGGGTGTTGCCGTAGCGGGTACCGGCGGTGTTGGAAATCAGGTCCGGTGCCTTGTCGAGCAGGTTGCGCACGCCGACCATCAGGCTCCAGTCGTCCATGTTGTAGGCCACCGAGACGTTGTGGCGGAACTGCCAGCCGGCCTTGATGTCGCGCGTTGCGTTCTGGTAGCCGGAGTAGGTGAAGGTCCGGTCCAGATCCTTGTTCTGCGTGCTGCTGTTGTAGACGCCCTGCCAGTTGAAGGCCCAGTCACCGCGTTCCAGGCTCACGCTGGCCAGGCCGACGGTCTTCGGACGGCCGATGTAGCCCACTTGGTCGGAGGTGGTGAAGCCGCTGTCAGCTGCCGAATCGAACAGCTGGTAGGTGTCTTCCAGCGTGTAGGTGACCTGCGCTTCGGCGGACAACTTGCCGAAGGCGAAGTCGTTGTCGTAGTTGATCTGCAGGTCGTAGCCGCGGGTACGCTCGCGGTTGATGTTCACGTACTGGTTGTAGATGGTGGTGATCTGGTTCGGGTTGGCCGGATCGGTCGGGCTGTTGCGCACCAGGTTGTTGCAGAACGAGTTCGGGTACACGGCCGAACCGTAGCAGCCGAACACGATGTCGTATTCGTCAAGCTGGGTGATTTCGCCGCGCACGTCGTAGTCGAAGTAGTCCAGCGCGATGTTCAGGTTGGCGAAGGTCGGGGTCCACACCAGGCCCAGGGTCTTGGCCTTGGAGGTTTCCGGTTTCAGCTGGCCAGCGCCGCCACCGGAATAGATGGTGGCACTGCCACCGCCGCCGGCGTAGGTTTCCGGAATGCCAGCAGCACCGCAGTTGGCGCGCAGGAAGTCGTTGTTGCTGTCGCCCCACAGGATGCAGGGGTCGATCTGGTTCTGGGCCAGGAAGCCGGTCTGGTTGCCCAGGTACAGCTCATACAGGCCCGGCGCACGGTAGGAGGTGCCCATGGTGCCGCGGACGCGCAGCGAGGGGACGATCTGCCAGTTCACGCCGGTCTTCCAGACCTTGTCCGAACCCGACACGGAGTCATATTCGAACACGCGGCCGGACAGGTTGACCGACAGCGATTCGATGCCCGGAATGCCCTTCAGCAGCGGCACGTCCACTTCGGCAAAGGCTTCCTTCACCTTGTCGGTGCCCTTGGTGATGTCGGCGGTGCTGGAACCCCAGATGTTGCCCGAGCGCGAGAACTCCGACGGGGTGTCGTTGATCTTGTACTTGCGGAACTCGACGCCGAAGGCCGAGGCGACGTCGCCGGCTGGCAGCGTGAACAGGTTGCCGCTGAGGATGGCGTTCGCGCTGGTCTGTTCGTACACGGTGTTGCCAGTGTGGTACCGGCCGATCGCGTTCACCAGCTCGTCCATGCGCTGGCCGCTCAGGAAGCCGGCGTTGAAGTAGTCAACCGGCATGTCGCCGCTGTTGTCGTAGGACAGATCACCCGTGCGCGTCGCATCGATGGCCAGCGCACCGTAATCGCCGCTCGAGCGGCTGTAGCCGGCATTGATTTCCCAGGCCCAGCTCTCGGTGGACTTGAACTGGCCATCGAACTTGGTGGTGCCGTAGAAGTAGTCGACGGTGATCTTCTGGTCGCTCGGGAACGGCATGATGACCTGGAAGAGGTCATCGGCCGCTTCGCTGTACACGATCGGGAAGAACTGGCGCCAGGAGTGCGCCTTGGTCTCGCGGCGGTTGTACAGGAACTGCGTCTTCCAGTTGAAGCTGTCGAAGCTGAAATCGGTGGCGGCGTACAGCGTGGCGCGTTCGCGCTGGTTGATCACTTCCTGGTCATGGTAGAACGGGTAGTTCAGCACGTCCTCGTAATAGGCCGTACCACCGTTGGCGTAGGTGGGGGTCGGGCGCGGACGCGGGCGGTAGCCCGGGAACGGACCGACAGTGCTGCCATCGGGCGAGGGCACGTAGCGGATCGCCGAGTTGTTGTAGTTGATGATGGTATTGGCGTACAGGTTGCCGGTGCTGCAGCCTGCCAGGTCGGTGCCGGCCAGGATCGAACGATCCTCGCGGTCGATACGCTTGCCGTCAGTGCCCCACACCATGTCCTGGGCGCAGGAGAAGAAGTCACGGTCGCCCACGGTCAGGGCGTTCAGGCGGTCCCACTGGGCCGCAGCAACGATGCTGCCCTTCTCGAAGTTCCAGCCGTTGGCGATCGAGGCAGAGAACTGCTCGCCGCCGCCGTGCTGCGGAACGCTCATGGAGTAGGTCATCTCCGGGCGGTCGATGCTCTTCTTGGTGATCAGGTTGACCACGCCGGCCAGAGCGTCCGAGCCGTAGATGGAGGACGAGCCGTCCTTCACGATTTCAATGCGCTGCAGGATGGCCTGCGGAATGACGTTCAGGTCGAATGAGCCGACCTGGCCGCGGGTACCGGCCGGGCCGGGGCGCTGGCCGTCGAGCAGGACCAGGGTGCGGTTGGCGCCCAGGCCACGCAGCGAGACGGTCTGCACGCCGGTGCCGCCTTCGACGACGAAGCCGCCGAACTGGTTGTTCATCTGGGTCGAGCCAGCGGCGATCGCCGAGGTCTGCAGGAAGTCAGCGGTGTCGAACTGACCGGAGGCGATGCCCTTTTCGATCGAGATGACCTGCACCGGCGAGGTGGTTTCGTACTCCGGGCGCTTGATGAGCGAACCGGTGACGCTGATGGCATCCAGGTTGGTGGCGTTCTTGGACGCGCTGCTCGACGTGGTCGTCGGCTGCTGCGGTTCCGCTTCCTGGGCAAAGACCGGCGCGGCCTGCAGGCATGCGAGGACGGCGAGGGTCAATGGGACGCGGCTTGGCTTGATCTGGCGATTGGCGGTGCGCATTTCGGTTGGATCCCCACTTGTTATGCTTCGGTTAAGCGAGTGTAAGTAGGGCGTTAGCTAAATGCAATATGAATATGAAAATTTATAACTCGTTGTTTTTAAAAGATATCCGGGGCTTTTGAAGCAAAAAAACCCTCTCGGTTCAGGATCGAGAGGGTTTTTCTTCACATCTTTGTGTTAACGGTGAAATCAGAGGCCGCCGGGGCCGCAGTCGTTCTTCAGGAACGATTCGATCAGGCCCAGCGTCTCGCGCTGCTGGCGCGGGTACCACGGCATGCTGTGCTGCTGGTCGGCGATCAGGTGGAACTTCGCCGGCACCTTGCCTTTGACCGCGTCGTAGAAGCCCTGTGCGTGGAACGAGGGCGTGCGCACGTCGCGGTCACCGACGAAGAGCATGACCGGGATGTTGGCCGACGCGGTGTTGCGCATCGGATCCATGCCCTTGACGGTCTGCCCCTGCAGGATGCGCTGCAGGCGGTTGTCGCTCCACGACGTGCCCAGGCGGGCCAGATCGGTCACCGGCGCACCAGCGATGGCGCACTGGTACGGCGAGTTCGGTCGCACCGTCGCCGCAGCAGCGGCGAAACCACCGTAGGAGTAGCCGAAGATCGCGATGCGGTCCTTGGCAGCGAAGCCCTGCGACACCAGCCAGGCGGCACCGTCGTCGTTGTCGTCGGACATCTTCTGGCCCCATTCGCGGTCGCCTGCGATCCACAGCTCGCGACCCAGGCCCGACGAACCGCGGTACTGCGGGCGAAGCACCGCGTAGCCGCGCGAAGTCAGCAGTGCGATCCAGCCCGAGGCGTCCCATTGCACGTAGTCGCGCGCCCAGGGGCCGCCATGCGGGTTGACGATGGCCGGCGGTGCCGGGTCGCCGTCCTTCCAGCCCTGCGGCAGGTCCAGGATGGCGGGAATCTCGCGCCCGTCGCGGGCCTTGTAGGTGACCCAGCGCTCTTCGCCGGTGGCGCCCTTGGCGATCCATGGGCGCTCGCTGCCCAGGCTGACCACATTCTTGCGGTCCAGCAGCAGGAAGTAGCTGGTGGGCGCATCAGGGCCGACGGCGCGGAACAGGATGCGCGAGAAATCATCGTTGTAGCGGGCGATTTCCACCTGGCGGCCGCCGGCGGCCTGCTTCAGCGTGTCCTGGATCGACTTCAGGGTCGGGTCCACGTACACCGTCTGCGCGCTGGGGCCATCGATGGTGAAGCCCACGACCTGGTTGAAGGTCTTCGGCTGGGTGCTGAACACCAGGCTGGCGATGGAGAAGTTCGGGTTGGCCAGGACAGGCTCGGGGTCGAACTTCTGCAGCTTTGCGTCGTAGAGATGGACCTGGACCTTGTCCGAGAACAGGTCGGTCAGGATGTAGTACTTGCCGGTGGCGTCATCCACGCCGGCCAGCTCCACCGTGTGCCGGTTGGACAGCTTGGACAGCAGGGGCTTCTGCAGCACGAACTGGCCGGACGACGGGTCCAGGATCAGCACCTGCTGCTCGTAGTCGCCGCTGACCGGTTCGATCTGTGCCTTGGCCAGCACCTTGCCGGTGCGCGCGTCGAACAGCGCGGGCTGGGCACGCGTACCGCCGCGGAACAGCAGCTCGGTTTCCTTGGTCTTGAGGTTGTACAGATAGTAGTTGGCGGTCAGCGAGATTTCGCTCAGCTGGCGGATGATCACCCGGTCCGGATCCAGCGGCAGCATGTTGACCAGCGACGCGGTGCCACCCAGTTCAAGGCAGCGCTGGGTCTGCTCACTGACGCCCAGCTTGCGGGTGTTGTCGGCGAAGGCTTCGCCGAAATCCTTCTGGGTCGTGTCGGTCAGGTAGGTCTTGACCACGAAGGTCTTGGTCGCGCCGGAAACACTGCCTTCGCCACAGCCGCCCAGCTGGCCGGTCCATTCCTGGCGGCCGACAGCGAGGATGCGATCGGATTTCAGCGCCGCGGCGGCGATGAACTTCATGCGGTCGCCGGACGGTGTGACCACCTTCGGGCCGCCGGACAGGCTGTCGGTGTCCCAGCTGGCCAGCGCGGTTTCTTCCGGATTGGCCGGGGACGGGATCAGTGCGACCAGATGCTTGCCGTCAGGGCTCATCGAAACCGACTGCAGCGCCGGCAGGCGCGCCAGGTCTTCAATGGGGACGGGGGCGGCGTGGGCAGAGGTGCCGGCCAGGGCCAGGGCCAGGGCGGTACCCAGGCGGAAGCGGGGAATCACGTGCATTTCTTGTCCTTGGGCTGCGCGTTGATCGAGGTCGAAAGCTGACTGATTGGTGAACGGATTCGGACGGTAGCAGATGTTCGGTAGGCGCGTCAGTGCCAACCGGAGGGCGTTCATTGCCTGGCCCGGTGGGTCCAACTTGTATGATGGGAGGTTGCCAGTCCCCACGAACCGCTTCCGGAGTCCGCAGTGAACAGCCCCGCCCGTCGTCCCCATGCCAGCCAGGTACAGAAGGGCCTGTCGCCCCATGCGCGCATCCGCAACGTGATCGCGGTGGGTTCGGGCAAAGGGGGCGTCGGCAAGTCCACCACCTCGGTGAACCTGGCCGTGGCCCTGCAGCAGCTCGGTGCCCGCGTAGGCGTGCTGGACGCGGACATCTACGGCCCCAGCGTGCCGGCCATGCTCGGCCTGTCCGGCCGCCCGGAAAGCCCGGACAACAAGAGCATCGAACCGATGCGTGCGTTCGGCGTGGACACCATGTCCATCGGCTACCTGGTGGAAGACGAGACGCCGCTGATCATGCGCGCGCCGCGGGCGACCGCTGCGCTCACCCAGCTGTTCGAAGACACGCTGTGGGACGACCTGGACTACCTGCTGATCGACCTGCCGCCGGGTACCGGTGACATCCAGCTGACCCTGGTGCAGAAGATCCCGCTGGCCGGTGCGGTCATCGTCACCACGCCGCAGGACATCGCCACGCTGGATGCGAAGAAGGCGCTGAAGATGTTCGAGAAGGTGGAGGTGCCGGTGCTGGGCATCGTCGAGAACATGGCCGTGCACACCTGCAGCAACTGTGGCCACGTCGAACACCTGTTCGGCGAGGGCGGTGGCGAGCGCATGGCTGCGCAGTACGGCGTGCCGCTGCTGGGGTCGCTGCCGCTGCAGATCGATATCCGCGAACAGGGCGACGCCGGCAGCCCGATCACCGTCGCCCAGCCCGATTCGACCGCCGCCCAGGCGTATCGCCGGGCCGCCGAGCGCCTGGTGGAGGAAGTGGGCAAGCGCCCGCGGGCGTCGATCCAGATCCTGTCCTCGCTGCTCTGAGGCAGCCACCGCGGGGCTGCGGCGTGGTTGCCCGGCCCCCTGCTAGAATCCACGCGCCCCTCGCACCCAGGACAAAGCATGAGCATCAAGAGTGACCGTTGGATCCGCCGTATGTCCGAGCAGCACGGCATGATCGAGCCGTTCGAGGCCGGGCAGGTGAAGCATGCCAACGGTGAGCGCATCGTCAGCTACGGCACCTCCAGCTATGGTTACGACGTGCGCTGCTCGCGCGAGTTCAAGGTGTTCACCAACATCAACTCCACGATCGTCGACCCCAAGCACTTCGATCCGGGCAGCTTCGTGGACATCGTCGGTGATGAGTGCATCATCCCGCCCAACAGCTTCGCGCTGGCCCGCACGGTGGAATACTTCCGCATCCCGCGCGACACCCTGGTGGTGTGCCTGGGCAAGAGCACCTATGCCCGCTGCGGCATCATCGTCAACGTGACCCCGCTGGAACCGGAGTGGGAAGGCCACGTAACCCTGGAATTCAGCAACACCACGCCGCTGCCGGCGCGCATCTACGCCAACGAAGGCGTGGCCCAGATGCTGTTCTTCCAGGCGGCGGCTGACGATGTCTGCGAAACCTCGTACAAGGACCGCGGCGGCAAGTACCAGGGCCAGACCGGCGTGACCCTGCCGCGTACCTGAGCAACCTGTCGGTAGCGCCGGGCCATGCCCGGCGTTGGCCAGATTCGCCGGGCGTGGCCCGGCGCTACCTTATTTGCCGCGTCCGAACAGCATCGCGATGCCGACGCCGACCAGGCCGACCGGCCACCAGGTCAGGAACAGCTTGGAAACATTCAGGTGCGTCCAGCCCAGGTTGCTGGCGAGCATGAACAAGCCGATCAGGATCAGCAGGATGGCGGCGACAAGATTGAATCGCATCGGGTCGTCAAAGGCTCAGGGGTGGGCCGGATATCCTAGCCGTTCCTTCCAGTAGGCGACATGCTGGTCCAGCGCGGCCGGCTCGTAACGGTGCGCTGGCCCGCTGCCCCAGACCGGGCCGGGCCAGGCCGGATCGCCGTCGTGGCGGCCGATCACGTGGAAATGCAGCTGGCGCACGATGTTGCCCAGTGCCCCGATGTTGATCTTCTCCACCCCGTCCGAGCCATGCAGGGCCTTGCAGGCGCGGTTGAGTTCGGTGCGCAGCTTGTCCTGCTGCTCGCCGTCCAGCTCGATCCACTCGGTGATCCCGGCCAGGCGCGGCACCAGGACCAGCCAGGGGAATCGTTCGTCGTTCATCAACCGCACTTGCGACAACGGTCCTTCAGCAACCAGCACGCTGTCGGTGGCCAGGCGTGAATCCAGTTCGAAATCGCTCATCCAAGATGCTCCGTGAAGAAATCGAGGGTGCGTTGCAGCGCCAGGGCGGCGCTGTCTGGATCATACGCATGTCCGACCTCCCGGTTGAAGGCGTGGTCGGCCGGATAGACGTAGGTGGCCATCTGCGGCAGCTTCTCGCGGTGGGCCTGCACGGCCTCCGGCGGGATGCTCTTGTCCTGGGCGCCGAAGTGGAAGATCACCGGGGCCTTCGGCGTTTCGTCGAGGAAATTGACGTTGCGGCCGCCGTAGTAGCTGGCCGACGGCAGGCCCAGGCGCATCGCCGCCAGCAGGGCCACGCTGCCGCCCCAGCAGTAGCCGACGGTGCCGACCTTGCCGTAGGGGGCCAGGCGCGTCGCCGCCGCGCGCACCACTTCCAGCGCCTTCTCCATGCCCAGGGTGTTGACCCGCTCCAGGCCGTCCTTCACGCCCTCGGGGCTGTAGGGCAGGGCGTCGGGGTCGGACTCCGGGCCATCGACCAGATCGAAGAACGACGGCGCCAGCACCGCGTAGCCTTCGGCGGCGAAGCGCTCGGCGACCCCGCGCATGTGCGCGTTGACCCCGAAGATTTCCTGTATGACCACCAGCGCCGCGCGCGGCTTGCCTTCGGGCAGGACCTGCCAGGCGCGGACCGGGCCATGATGCGTATCCAGGGTGATCCATTCGGACATCGTCGGGTACCTCGTTGCAGGGGACAGGCCTGCATTGTCGACGCTGGCCGGGTTAGCGGCGTGTCAGCGGCTGTGCCCGATCAGGCGGCTGGCCGTTCAGAGCCCGGCCACCAACCCCGGTATACTGGCGCCCTTTCAGGCCCCGGCCCCCAGGACCCCCTGCCATGCCGGCAGGGGCCCAGGCCCCCAGAGTCCCGCGATTTCCATGTCCCAGCTGAACCCCAAAGTCGGCTTCGTCAGCCTTGGCTGCCCGAAGGCCCTTGTCGATTCCGAGCGCATCCTCACCCAGCTCCGCTCGGAAGGTTATGACATCGTCCCGTCCTACGATTCGGCCGACGTGGTGGTGGTCAACACCTGCGGCTTCATCGATTCGGCGGTGACCGAGTCGCTGGACGCCATCGGCGAGGCGATGAACCAGAACGGCAAGGTCATCGTCACCGGCTGCCTGGGCAAGCGCCCGGAGCAGATCCGCGAGGCGTACCCGAACGTGCTGGCGGTGTCCGGCCCGCAGGACTACCAGAGCGTGATGGAAGCGGTGCACGAAGCGCTGCCGCCCAGGCACGACCCGTTCGTGGACCTGGTGCCGGACTACGGCATCAAGCTGACCCCGCGCCACTACGCGTACCTGAAGATTTCCGAAGGCTGCAACCACAAGTGCAGCTTCTGCATCATCCCGTCGATGCGCGGCAAGCTGGTCTCGCGCCCGGTGGATGAGGTGCTGCGCGAAGCCGAGCGCCTGGTGCGCGGCGGCGTGCGCGAACTGCTGGTGGTTTCGCAGGACACCTCGGCCTATGGCGTGGACGTGAAGTACGCCGAGAAGATGTGGCGCGACAAGGCCTACCAGACCCGCCTGAAGGCGCTGTGCGAAGGCCTGTCCGAACTCGATGCCTGGGTGCGCATGCACTACGTCTACCCGTACCCGCACGTGGACGAGGTGGTGCCGCTGATGGCGGAAAACCGGATCCTGCCGTACCTGGACATTCCGTTCCAGCACGCCAGCCCGCGCATCCTGCGCCTGATGAAGCGCCCCGGTGCGGTCGAGAAGACCCTCGAGCGCGTGCAGAACTGGCGCCGCATCGCCCCGGACATCACCGTGCGCTCGACCTTCATCGTCGGCTTCCCGGGCGAGACCGAGGCCGAGTTCGAAGAACTGCTGTCGTTCCTGGACGAAGCGCAGCTGGACCGCGTGGGCGCGTTTGCCTATTCGCCGGTCGAGGGCGCCACCGCCAACGACCTGCCGGACGCGGTGCCGGAAGAAGTGAAGCAGGAGCGCCTGGCGCGCTTCATGGAAAAGCAGGCGCAGATTTCCGCTGCACGCCTGGAAGCCAAGATCGGCACCGTGCAGCAGTGCCTGGTCGATGCCATCGAAGGCGATATCGCCGTGGCCCGTTCCAAGGCCGATGCCCCGGAAATCGATGGCCTGGTGCACATCCAGAATGCCGACCAGGTGCCGCTGCGCGTGGGCGAGTTCGTCGACGTGGAAATCACCGAGAGCGACGAGCACGACCTGTACGGTGACGCGCTGCCCAGCGCTGCCCGCCCGGCGTTCGACCTCAAGGTGCTGTGACCGCAGCGACGGCCGCCGGCGGCGACGCAGGCGGCCCTCGTCGCTTCATCCCGCCACTGCGTGCGGCGGTTGATGCGCGGGTGTTCGACCATCCGCTGTTTGCCGGCGTGCGCGGTTTCGCCGATCTGCTGGCCGGACCCGGGTGGCCGGCCGTCTCAGCGCTGGATGCCCGGCTGGCGCTGCCGGGCGTGCAGCTGGTGGAGCAGGATGCGGCGCTGCTGGCCGACGGCCTGCACTACGAAACCCGTATTGCCCAAGGCCGCATCGCCACCCGCGCGGACAACTGGCATGACCTGTTCAACGCACTGGTCTGGGCCAGCCTGCCGTCGCTCAAGCGCGCGCTCAATGCCCAGCAGTGCCGGCACATCGCGGCGATGGCGCCCGGCCAGCGCAACCGCGCGCAGGCCGCGCTGACCCAGTTCGATGAAACCGGTGTGGTCGTGCAGGTGCGCGATCCGGCCGTGCTGGCCGCGTGGGATGCACATGACTGGCGCGCGCTGTTTGAACCATCGCACTGGCAGGGCGGCGGCATCGGCATCGTGGCGGTGTTCGGCCACGCGCTGATGGAACAGACGCTGCTGCCGGGCCGGTTGCTGGTGGGCAAGTGCGTGCTGGTGCAGGCTCAAGAGGAAGCCGCGTGTATCGACACGGTGGCGCGCGCCATCGGCGAGGGCAGGGTGCTGGGTGATCCGCTGCAGCTGCGGCCGCTGCCGTTGGCAGGTATTCCCGGCTGGCATGAGCAGCAGGATGACGCCTTCTACGGCAACGCCGATTATTTCCGCCCGCTGCGCCCCGGCCGCCAGTACCCGCCGCCGCTGCCTCTGCTTCGGTAGAGTCGACTGTTGGTAGAGTCGACTGTTGGTAGAGTCGACTGTTAGTCGACTACATTGCCCTTGGGTCCATGAAAACCCCCGCGCTGCGCGCGATAGTCGACTAACAGTCGACTCTACCAACAGCGGCGCAGTCGACCGACCGTCGACGTTACGGCGCTGCGTACTCCACGCCGATCACCGCGAACGTGAACTGCCCACCGGGCAGCTCCACTGCGAACTCGTCATCGATGCGCTTCTTCAGCAGCGCCCGCGCCAGCGGCGAGTCGATGCTGATCCAGCCCAGCCCTGCATCGGTCTCGTCCGGGCCGACGATGCGATAGCGGCTGGTTTCGCCACTGTCCACGTTCTCCAGCTCCACCCACGCCCCGAAGAACACCGCCTGCGGGTCGGTCGGCGTGGTGTCGACCACGCGCAGCGATTCCAGGCGCTTGGTCAGGTAGCGCACGCGGCGGTCGATTTCGCCCAGCTGCTTCTTGCGGTAGGTGTACTCGGCATTCTCCGAGCGGTCGCCCTCGGCAGCGGCAGCAGCCAGCGCCTTCACCACCTCCGGGCGGCGCACGCGCCACAGGTCATCCAGTTCGGCTTTCAGCCGGGCGTGGCCGGCGGCAGTGATCAGGGCGGTGCTTTTTTCTGCGGGGGGACGCCAGCGGGACATGCAGTACGACTTCTTTCCTGGGTGACGAATGGGGAGCGGGGCAGCAGCAGATCAGCGCTTGCCGCCGAAGATGCCGCCGAGGATGCCACGCACGATCTGGTTGCCCAGCTTGGTGCCGACGGTGCGCGTGGTCTGCTTGGCCATGGTTTCGATCATGCCCTGGCGGCGCTTGGTGCCGAAGATCGCATCCTTGATCGATTGGCCGAAGCCGCCTTCCTGTGCGTCATCCTGTTCGCGGCTGCGGGCGGCCGGGGCTGCGGCTTTCTCGGTGGCCTTCTGCGCGCGCTGGGCCAGCAGCTCGGCTGCCGATTCACGGTTCACCGCGGTGTCGTAACGGGTGCCGACCGGGCTGCCCGCACGCACCTGCGCGCGCTCGGCCTCGGTGATCGGCCCCATGCGGCAGCGCGGCGGGGCGATCATCGTCTGCTGCACCGGCATCGGCACGCCCTTGTCCTGCAGCGTGGATACCAGTGCCTCGCCGGTGCCGAGCTGGCTGAGCACCTTGGCCACGTCCAGCTTCGGGTTCGGCACGAAGGTCTCGGCGGCGGTCTTCACCGCCTTCTGGTCGCGCGGGGTGAAGGCGCGCAGCGCATGCTGCACGCGGTTGCCGAGCTGGCCGAGGATGTTGCCCGGCACGTCGTCGGGGAACTGCGAGCAGAAGTACACGCCCACGCCCTTGGAGCGGATCAGCCGCACCACCTGCTCGATGCGCTGCACCAGCGAGGCCGGCGCGTCGTCGAACAGCAGGTGCGCCTCGTCGAAGATGAAGACCAGCTTTGGCTTGTCCAGATCGCCCACTTCGGGCAGCTGCTCGAACAGTTCCGACAGCAGCCACAGCAGGAAGGTGGAATAGAGCTTGGGCTTGAGCACCAGCTGGTCGGCGGCGAGGATGCCGACCACGCCGCGGCCGTCGTGGTTGACCCGCATGAGGTCGGCCAGTTCCAGCGCCGGTTCGCCGAAGAAGCCTTCGCCGCCGTCCTGGGCCAAACGCAGCACCGCGCGCTGGATGGCGGCGATCGACTGCGCGCTGACCAGGCCGTACTCGGTGGAGATGTCCTTGCGCTCCTCGGCCACCAGGCCGAGCAGGGCGCGCAGGTCATCCATGTCCAGCAGCAGCAGACCGCGGTCGTCGGCCAGCTTGAAGACGATGTCGAGCACGCCGGCCTGGGTGTCGTTCAACTCCAGGATGCGCGCCAGCAGGGTCGGGCCCATTTCGCTGATGGTGGTGCGCACCGGGTGGCCGAGCTTGCCGTAGAGATCCCAGAACACGGTGGGGCTGGCGGCCGGGGCATAGTCGGCCACGCCGATCTCGGCGGCGCGCTGCAGCAGCGCATCGGCACCGGTACCGGGCACGGCCAGGCCGGACACATCGCCCTTCACATCGGCCAGGAACACCGGCACGCCCAGCCGCGAGAAACCCTCGGCCAGGGTCATCAGGGTCACGGTCTTGCCGGTGCCGGTGGCGCCGGCGACCAGGCCATGGCGGTTGCCGAGTTTCGGCAGCAGGGTGACGGCCACATCATCGGTGATGCCTTTGCCCAGCAGAATCGGATCCATGGTCCAGCCCTTGTGGTGAATGCGCCCAATGTTAACCGGCGACGGTGGCGGGCCGACGGCCGGGTTGCCCGGACCTTGGCGGCCCCGCTACTCTGCCTGCCTGTTTCGCACACAGTGCCACCAATGCCCGTTCCTGTCCTGATTTCCCGTGGTTGGCCGCTGCTGGCACTTGCCGGCCTGGTATCCCTGGCGCCCGACGCCCATGCGCAGCGTGTCTCGGCGCGGGACCAGGCGAAGGCCGAGGCGTTGCAGCAGCGCATGGCCACCGCCGAGAAACGCTACAGCGATGCCCTGCTGCTGGTCGCCAATTCCGACCCGAAGGGCAGCAACGAAGCCGACGCCGCGCTGGAGGACATGGAAGATGTCATCAGCGAATGCGTGAAGCAGAAGGGCTGCCAGATGAGCAACATGCTGGCCACCTACAAGCGCCTGCTCAAGCGTGATGCCGACGCGGCCGCCAGCGATGACGCCGCCGATGAAAGCGGCGACCGCCTGGAAGCCGACCCGGACCACGTCGGCCCGCTCACCGCCGATGTGCCCGAGGCGGCCCGCGCCGCGGCCCTGCTCAATGACAAGCGTCATGCCTTCGACAACATGGTCGATTACAACCCGGCCGTGCAGGCGGGCATCCGCCGCTGGCTGACCGACATGCGCCCGGCGCTGCTGACCAGCTACGAGAACTACCAGAACCTGCGCGCGGTGATGTGGCCCGAGTGGGAAAAACGCGGCCTGCCCGAAGCGCTGCTGTTCGGCATCATGGCCAAGGAATCCAATGGCCGCGTGCATGCCTCCTCGCGCGCTGGCGCTGCCGGCCTGATGCAGTTCATGCCCGCCACCGGCCGCCGCTTCGGGCTGGGCCCGGACGGCACCGGCTTCGATACGCGCTTTGACGCGCGCAGTGCCGCCGAAGCCAGCGCCAGCTATCTCAACGAACGCCTGCGCGAACTGAACAACAACGTGGAAATGTCGGTGGCCGCCTACAACGGCGGCGAAGGCCGCGCCGCGCGCGTGTTCAAGCAGAGCGGCGGGCAGAGCTTCTGGACCGACAGCGTCTACAACCAGTTCCCCGGCGAGACCAAGGACTACGTGCCGATGGTGATCGCTGCCGCCTGGATCTTCCTGCACCCGCAGCAGTACGGCGTGGAGTTCCCGAAGATCAGCGCGCAGCCGGCGACGCTGCGCCTGGCCAAGTCCACCACCATCTACGAGCTGACCATCTGCCTGGGCAGCCACGGCACCCGTGATGGCTACATGCGCGTGCTGCGCAACCTCAACCCGCGCTATGAAGCCGATGGCTGGATTCCGGCCGGCACGCTGATCAATGCCACCACCCGCATTGCCGGCCTGTACCAGCGCAACTGCGTCAGCGGCCCGCGCGCGGACCTCGCCCGCACCCTCATCACCGCCGACCTGAACGCGGCCATCGTGCGCCCGACCGCCGCCAGCTACACCGGCAGCGTGGCGGTGGGTGGCGTCGTGCCGCTGGCCGACCCGAACGCCAGTACCACGGTGCCGACCGCACCGAGCGCGCCGGTGGCTGCGCCGCGTCCGGCTGCGCCCAGGGCCAAGCCTGCCAAGACCTACAAGGTCGGCAAGGGCGACACCCTGGGCCGCATCGCGGCGAAGTTCCAGTGCGAAGTGCCGACCCTGGCGCGCGCCAACGGCCTGAAGGCCCCCAGCTACAGCCTGCGCCCCGGCCAGGTGCTGAAGCTGCAGGGCTGCGACAAGTAACCGAACCGGAAGAGAGCCATGGACCTGGAAGCAACCCGCGATCTGTTCGCCAACCTGCGCGAGAACACCGACTGGGATCTCGCCACGCCCCTGCTGTGGGGCTATTACTTCGTGCACTCCACCCCGGACCGCCTGCAGGCGCTGGCGGCCACCCTGGAAGCCCAGGGCTATGAGGTGGTGGAGCTGTTCGAGCAGGAGCCGGAGGAGGGCGATGCGCCCTTCCACGTGCTGCACGTGGAGCGCGTGGAAATCCACGACGAGACCTCGCTGGACCTGCGCAACCAGGAGCTGGCCGCCCTGGCCAGCCAGACCGGCGTGGAAGACTACGACGGCGTCGACGTCGGCCCGGCCCCGACCCTGCAGTAGTGCCGGCCGCTGGCCGGCATCGCGGTGGATCCATCCACGCACGGCGTGGATCTACCGGCCCGGTGGTGAATCCATCCACGCACGGCGTGGATCTACCGACCCGGTAGTGCCGGCCGCTGGCCGGCATTGTTGCCGCTTCCTCAGCGCAGCTTCGCCAGCGCCTGGCCCAGCTGCACCGGGCTTTCGGCGCCCAGCTGCGGCGCGAACTCGGCCACGCCCGGCGGCAGCAGCACGATCACGGTCGAGCCGTAGTTGAAGCGCGCCATTTCGGCGAAGCGCTCCAGCTGGATGCCCTGGCCACGATAATCCTTGCGGGTGATGCGGTCGCCGTAGGCCGGGATTTCTTCGCCGCTCCACACCGTTTCCACCCCGGACACCAGCAGCGCACCGACCATCACGCTGACCATCGGGCCGAAGCTGGTATCGAAGTGGCAGACCAGGCGCTCGTTGCGGGCAAACAGGCGCGGCACGCCGTTCACCGCGGCCGGGCCGACGCTGAACAGGCGGCCGGGCACGTGCACGGTCTCGCGCAGTGTGCCGGTCCAGGGCATGTGCACGCGGTGGTAGTCACGCGGGGACAGGTACACCGTGGCGTACAGGCCGTCGTTGTACGGCTTGGCGTCCTCCTCGCTGCCCAGCAGCTCGGCGGCGGTGAAGGACTGGCCCTTGGCCTGGAAGATGCGGCCGGCCTCGATCTTCCCCAGCTGGCTGATGCGGCCGTCGGCCGGCATCACCAGGCTGCGCGGATCGGCGTCGGCCACGCGTGCGCCCGGCTTCAGGGCGCGGGTGAAGAACTGGTTGAAGGTCGGGTAGCTGCGCGGATCGGGGTTGGCCGCTTCGTCGAGGTTGACGTTGAACTTGCGGGTGACCGTATCGATCAGCCAGCGCGACACGCGCGGGTCGTCCGAGTACGCCAGCGAGCGCGCCATCGAGGACAGCAGGCGGTGGGGCAGGGCGTACGTCAGGGCGGTGGTCAGGCTCATGGGGCGGATTTCTCGGTCAGCTTCTGCAGGTCGCGGGCGATGGCCGGCGCGTTGAACGGGGGCCGCACCAGGCCGGCAAGCCGGCCCTGCGGGTCGAGCACGGCCAGGCTGGCCGAGTGCTCGACGGTGTAATCCTCGGGATTCTCGTCGAAATGCTTGCCCGGCACCTTCTGGAACACGAAGCCCAGCGAGGTGGCGAAGCGCTCCAGCGACGGGATGTCGGCGGTGGCGGCCAGGGTGTCCTTGTGGAAGCCGTGCACGTACTCGCCCAGGCGGGTGGCGTTGTCACGGTCCGGGTCCACCGAAACGAACAGCACGCGCGGGCGCAGAGTGTCGGGCAGGGCCTCCCACTGGTTCTGCGCACCGGCCAGCTCGGCCAGGGTGGTCGGGCACACGTCCGGGCAGAAGGTGAAGCCCAGGAACACCAGGGTCCAGTGGCCCTTCAGCTCGCCGGGGATGAGCCGGGTGCCATCGGACTGGGCCAGGTTGAAGTCGGGCAGCTCGCGGGTGTGCGGGTACAGGGTGATCGCTTCGGTGGCCGGCTGGTTGGCCGGCGGCTTCGGCGCGAACACCTGCTGCGCGGCCAGCAGGCCCAGGCCCGCCGCCAGGGCGATCAGCAGGATGATGCCGACGTTGCGATTGAACATGGGAGCCCCCGCAGGAAGTAATCCCCATCATACCGGCTGCAGCCTGATCGTTTCCGTCGCAACGGATGCCGCCGCGGGCGCCAGCCCCTATAATCGTGGGCCACTTTGCCCGCAGTACCGCCATGACCGCTGAAACGGCCGCCGAACTCCACACGATCATCGACCTGATCCGCTACGGCACCAGCCGTTTCAACGAAGCCGGGCTGACCTTCGGGCACAGCTACGACAACGCCCTGGACGAGGCCACCCAGCTGGTGCTGCACAGCCTGCACCTGCCGCACGACCTCGGCCCGGCCTACGGCCAGGCACGCCTGCTGCAGGCCGAGAAGGTCCGCGTGCTGGAGCTGTTCCAGCGCCGCATCGACGAGCGCGTCCCGGCCGCCTACCTGACCGGTGAAGCCTGGTTCGCCGGCCTCAGCTTCAAGAGTGATTCGCGCGCCCTGGTGCCGCGTTCGCCGATCGCCGAGCTGATCGAGTGCGGCTTCGAGCCGTGGCTGGCCGGCCGTGACGTCAGCCGCGCGCTGGACCTGTGCACTGGTTCGGGCTGCATCGCCATCGCCATGGGCCACTACTACCCGAACTGGGAAGTGGACGGCGTCGACCTGAGCGATGACGCGCTGTCGCTGGCCGAAGAGAACAAGGAACGCCTGCAGGCGCACAACGTCACCCTGCTGAAGTCGGACCTGTTCAACGGCCTGACCGGGCGCCACTACGACCTCATCGTCACCAACCCGCCGTACGTCACCAACGACGAGACCGATGCCCTGCCGCAGGAATACTCCTACGAGCCGGAAATGGGCCTGCGTGCCGGCGATGACGGCCTGGACCTGGTGCTGAAGATCCTGCGCGACGCCCCGCTGCACCTGAGCGAGGACGGCCTGCTGATCTGCGAAGTGGGGGAATCCGAACAGCACCTGATCAAGCTGCTGCCGGAAGTCGATTTCGCCTGGGTTGAATTCAAGGTCGGCCAGATGGGCATCTTCGCGGTCGAATGCCGCGAGCTGATCGCCCACAGCGCCCGCATCACCGAACTGGCGGCGCAGCGCCCGTGAGTTCCAATTCGTTCGGCAAGCTGTTCACCGTCACCACGTTCGGCGAGTCGCACGGGCCGGCCATCGGCTGCGTGCTCGACGGTTGCCCGCCGGGGCTGGCGCTGGATGCGGCCGAATTCGCCCACGACCTGCAGCGCCGCGCCACCGGCAAGAGCCGGCACACCTCGGCGCGCCGCGAGGCCGACGAAGTCGAGATCCTGTCTGGCGTGTACGAGGGCCTGACCACCGGCACCCCGATCGCGCTGCTGATCCGCAACACCGACCAGCGCAGCAAGGATTACGCCAACATCGGCCAGCAGTTCCGGCCGGGCCATGCCGACTACAGCTACTGGCACAAGTACGGCATCCGCGACCCGCGCGGTGGCGGCCGTTCTTCCGCGCGCGAGACCACCATGCGCGTGGCCGCCGGCGTGGTCGCCAAGAAGTGGCTGGCCGAACGCTTCGGCGTGACCGTGCGTGGCTACCTGTCGCAGCTGGGCGAGATCCGTCCGGCCGGTTTCGACTGGTCGGCGGTGGAAGACAATCCGTTCTTCTGGCCGCATGCCGAACAGGTGCCCGAGCTGGAGGCGTACATGGATGCGCTGCGCAAGTCCGGTGATTCGGTCGGTGCGCGCGTGGACGTGGTGGCCGACAACGTGCCGCCGGGTTGGGGCGAACCCATCTACGGCAAGCTCGACGGCGATCTCGCCGCCGCGCTGATGAGCATCAATGCAGTGAAGGGCGTGGAGATCGGCGACGGCTTCGCCAGCGCCGCGCAGAAGGGCACCGAACACCGTGACCTGCTGACCCCGCAGGGGTTTGCCAGCAACCATGCCGGCGGCATCCTCGGTGGCATTTCCACCGGCCAGCCGGTGGTCGCGTCCATCGTCCTCAAGCCGACCTCCAGCCTGCGCCTGCCGGGCCCGTCGCTGGATACCGAAGGCAACGTGGTCGAGGTGGTCACCACCGGCCGCCACGACCCCTGCGTCGGCATCCGCGCCACGCCCATCGCCGAGGCGATGATGGCCCTGGTGCTGATGGACCAGGCGCTGCGCCACCGCGCCCAGTGCGGCGATGTCGGCACCATCACCCCGCGCATTCCCGGGCAGATCGATGGCTGATACCCGGCCGACGGTGTGGGTGAGCCAGCCGCTGATCGACGCGGCCATCGCGCCGCTGCGCGATCGCGTGCAGCTGCTGGCCACCGATACCGTCACCGCCTGGTCGCCGCAGCAGATCGCCGAGCGCCTGGCCTCGGTCGACGGCGCGATCATCACCCTCAACGAGCGCATCGGCGCGGCCCAGGTGGCCGATGCCGCGCAGCTGCAGGTGATCGCCAACGTCGGCGTCGGCTACAACAACCTGGATGTCGACGCGCTGAGCGCGGCCGGCATCCTCGCCAGCAACACCCCGGACGTGCTCACCGAGACCACGGCCGACCTCGGTTTCGCCCTGCTGATGGCCACTGCGCGCCGCATCACCGAATCCGAGCGCTGGCTGCGTGACGGGCAGTGGGGCCAGTGGTCGTTCCAGACCATGCTCGGCGCCGACATTCACGGCAGCACGCTGGGCATCCTCGGCATGGGCCGCATCGGCCAAGGCATCGCCCGCCGGGGTGCACACGGGTTCGGCATGAAGGTGCTGTACCACAACCGTTCGCGCCTGCCGGCCGAGACCGAAGCGGCACTGGGCGCGACCTACGTGGACCTGGACACGTTGCTGGCGCAGTCCGACCACCTGGTCACCGTGCTGCCGTACACCCCCGCCTCGCACCACATCATCGATGCGGCCGCGCTGGCGAAGATGAAGCCGTCGGCCACCCTGGTGAACATCGCCCGCGGCGGCATCGTCGACGAGTTGGCCCTGGCCGATGCGCTGGCCCATGGCCGCCTGGCCGCCGCCGGCCTGGATGTCTACGAAGGCGAACCGAAGGTGCGCCCGGAACTGCTGGCGCTGCGCAACGTGGTGCTGACCCCGCATATCGGCAGCGCCTCGCTGGGTACCCGTACCGCCATGGTGCAGCTGGCCGTGGACAACCTGCTGGCCGGCCTCGGCCTGGCCGGCGAAGCAGCGCGCATGCCGAGCGCGATCAATGCCGACGCGGCCCTCGCCGCGCGTGCCGCGCTGGGCAAAAAAACCGGGAAACGATAGGGAACCTCTGCGCGCCCCGCCTGAGGAGGTTCCCCGAACCCAGCTGTCGTGCGTGAGTTTTTCCCCTTCCCGTTTTCGTGAGAGTTCCCCCATGAGCAATGCACAACGCAGCTTCCACGTCGCCATCGTCGGTGCCACCGGTGCCGTCGGCGAGACCATGCTGGCCATCCTGGCCGAGCGCAACTTCCCGGTCGGTACCCTGAGCCTGCTCGCCTCCGAGCGCTCGGCCGGCGGCGAAGTCGAGTTCGAAGGCCAGAAGGTGAAGATCCAGGACCTGGCCACCTTCGACCCCAGCGGCGTGGAGATCGCCCTGTTCTCGGCCGGTGGCAGCGTGTCCAAGGAATACGCGCCGAAGTTCGCCGCCGCCGGTGCGGTGGTGATCGACAACTCCTCGGCCTTCCGTTACGACGATGACGTGCCGCTGGTGGTGTCCGAGGTCAACCCGGACCAGGTCGGCAACCGTCCGCGCGGCATCATCGCCAACCCGAACTGCTCGACCATGCAGATGCTGGTGGCGCTGGCGCCGCTGCACCGCAAGTACGGCATCGAGCGCATCAACGTCTCCACCTACCAGTCGGTGTCCGGCGGCGGCCGTTCGGCGATGGAAGAGCTGGGCAAGCAGACCGGCCAGCTGCTGAGCTTCCAGGAGATCGATCCGCAGCGCTTCCCGGTGCAGATCGCCTTCAACCTGATCCCGCACATCGACGACTTCCAGGACAACGGCTTCACCAAGGAAGAGATGAAGCTGGTCTGGGAAACCCGCAAGATCCTCGGTGACGAGAGCATCCTGGTGAACCCGACCGCCGTGCGCGTGCCGGTGTTCTACGGCCACTCCGAATCGGTGGCGATCGAAACCCGCGACAAGGTGACCGTGGCCGAAGCGCGCGCGCTGCTGGAGCAGTCGCCGGGCGTGGAAGTGGTGGACCGCCATGAAGCTGGTGGCTACCCGACCCCGGTCACCCACGCCTCGGGCACCGATGCGGTGTACGTCGGCCGCATCCGTGAAGACCTGTCGCACCCGCGCGGCCTGAACCTGTGGATCGTCTCGGACAACGTGCGCAAGGGCGCGGCGCTGAACGCCGTGCAGCTGGCCGAGCTGGTCGCCGCCGAACAGCGCTGATTGGAGGGCCGGGCAATGCCCGGCCTTTTCTGTAGAGCCGAGCCCATGCTCGGCTCATCCCGAGCAGCCGAGCAGCCGAGCAGCCGAGCAGCCGAGCACGGGCTCGGCTCTACATGGATGCGGACCGCGGTCCGCACGCTTTATAGTGTCGCCCATGAATAAACGGGCCAGGGGCGCATCGCGCCCGCTCATCTATCTCTCCGCCGCGCTGCTGGCACTGGCCAGCAGTTCGGCCATGGCCCTGGGCCTGGGCGACATCCGCGTGCTGTCACGCCCCGGCCAGCCCCTGCTGGCCGAGATCCCGGTGGTGTCCGCCGATCCTTCCGAGCTCGAGAACCTGCGCGTGGCGCTGGCCTCGGCCGCCACCTTCGAGCGGGTCGGCCTGCAGCGGCCGACCGGCCTGGTCAGCGAACTCCAGTTCGAACTGACCACCAACAGCCAGGGCAGGGCGGTGGTGCGGGTGACCTCGCAGGCTCCGGTGGAAACCCCGTCGCTGAGCTTCCTGGTCGAAGCCGACTGGGGCCAGGGCCGTCTGGTCCGCGAATATTCCGCCCTGGTCGATGCACCGGCCAGTGCACTGGCCGTGGCCGAGCCGGAAATCGTCGCCCCGGCCGGGGTGCTGGGCAACACCATCACCCGCGATACGCCGCCGCCGCCGGCAGCGCAGGCGCCTGCCGCCGCCCCGGCCGCGCCGGCCACCGCGGCGCGACCGGCCGAGCCGCGACCGCGTGCTGCCGCACCCGCTGCCCGTGCCGCTGCCGACGGCAGCATCACCGTGCAGCAGGGCCAGACCCTTTCGCAGATTGCCGGTGCGCTGGCCCGGGGCAACCAGATCAGCCGGGAGCGGGCGATGATCGCCCTGCTGCGTGCCAATCCGGAGGCCTTCATCCGCGGCAACGTCAACCTGCTCAAGCAGGGCGCGGTACTGCGCGTGCCGGGCAGCGACGCCCTGGCCGCGATCGACGGCAACGAAGCCGCCGCGCTGGTCCGCGAGCATGCCGCGCAGTGGCGCCAGGCGCGCACGATGCCGCAGCCTGCCGGTGCACCGGCGGCCGCGCCCGTGGCCGCCACCGCCACGCCCGCTGCTGCTGCTGCCAGCGCAGGGGCACGTCTTGAGATCGCTCCGGCGCTGGCGTCCGACGCCGCGCACGCGGGCACAACCACCGGCACCGGTGCCGGCAGCGAGGGTGACATGCTGGGCAATGAACAACTGCGGCAGGCCAGGGAAGACGTTGCCACCCGCGATGCCGAGATCGGTGAGCTGAAGCAGCGCGTGGCCGAGCTGGAGAAGCTGAAGGAACAGCAGCAGTCCTTGATTGCGATGAAGGACAACGACCTGGCCGCTGCCCAGCAGCGCCTGGCGCAACCACCCGGCGCACCCGCCGGCGGCACGCCGTGGTACTGGCTGGGCCTGCCGCTGTTGCTGCTGGTGGCCGGTGCCGCCTGGCTGCTGCGCCGGCGCAAGCCCTCGCCGTTGCCCCCGCTGCGTGAGGAAGGCGACGCCGTGGCCCTGGCCGCAGCGGTGCCTGCCGGTGCCGCGCTGGATTCGCTGGCCGAGCAGTCGTCGTGGGCCGCTGGCCACGAAGAGGATGGCCGCCAGGAACCGTCGATGCCGGCCTGGGCCCTCGAAGACGACCGTGCCGCCCAGGCGCATGCCGACCAGGATGCGCTGCCGCCCGAGCCGGTCGAAGAACCGATGGCACCGCCTGCTGCCGACGTCGAGACGTCCTGGCAGGTAGGGGCGCTGGTGACCGACGAGGGCGACGAACTGCCGCCGGCGGTGAGTGACGCCCCGCGCTGGGATGAACCCGCGCCCGAGTTCTCGCCCGCCCCGCCGGAACCGGCCGATGAGGTCGGCGTGCCCGATTACGCGCTGCAGGCCGAGCAGCAGCCGGAGTTCCGCGGCGTGTTCGATCTGCCGGCCGAACCGGCGGAGGCTGCGCCGCCCGCGGCCGCGCCCCTCGACGAGGCGGTGGCGGCCGATGGATCCAGCGACCCCGACTGGGTCCCGCGCGCGGGCCAGGAGCGGCTGGAACTGGCCATCGCCTACCTCGACCTCGGCGACGCGCAGACCGCGCGGACGCTGCTGGAAGAAGTCGCCACCGACGGCGACGTGCACTGCCAGGCGCAGGCGCGCGAACTGCTCGCCCGGCTGGACTGACCACAGGACCACAGGCGCCGCCCATGACCCGCGAAAACCGCATCGACTACGTTGAGTTCGCCTCGGCCGACCCGGCCGCCAGCCGTGCCTTCTTCGAGGCCGTGTTCGGCTGGTCGTTCGTCGACTACGGCGAGGACTACACCGCCTTCGACGATGGCCGCCTGCAGGGCGGCTTCTTCCGTGGCCAGCCGCAGCGGGCCGAAGCCGGCGCACCGCTGCTGGTGCTGTATGCCGATCTGCTGGCGCCGGTCGAAGCGGCCGTGCGCGCGGCTGGCGGCCAGATCGTACGGCCCGTTTTCTCTTTCCCCGGTGGCAGCCGCTTCCAGTTCGTCGAGCCCGGTGGCAACGAACTGGCGGTCTGGTCCGAACGCGACCCGGCCTGAGCGCCGTCCCACCCGCAACATCGAGGTAGCAGCACATGCGTTACGCGCTCGGCGTCGAATACGACGGCAGCGATTTCAGGGGCTGGCAGAACCTGGGCGAGGGTGGACCCAGCGTCCAGGCCAGCCTGGAGAAGGCCTTGTCCTCGGTGGCCGATGCGCCGCTGCAGGTGGTCTGCGCCGGCCGCACCGATGCCGGCGTGCACGGCCAGTGCCAGGTCGTGCATTTCGATACCGACGTGGTGCGCGATCCGCGCGCCTGGATGCTGGGCACCACCACCCGCCTGCCGCGTTCCATCGCGGTGCGCTGGTGCGTGCCGGTGGCCGACGATTTCCACGCCCGCTTCTCGGCGCGCGCCCGCCGCTACCGCTACCGCCTGCTCAACCGCGAGGTGCGCCCGGCACTGGACCGGCAGACCCTCAGCTGGGAACGACGGGCGCTGGACGAGACCCTCATGCATGCCGCCGGCCAGGCCCTGCTCGGCGAGAACGACTTCAGCGCGTTCCGCTCGGTGCAGTGCCAGGCGCTGCATGCGCGGCGCGAGCTGCAGGCCCTGCAGGTCAGCCGCCAGGGCGAGGTCATCGAGGTGGCGGTGCGCGGTAATGCATTCCTTCATCACATGGTCCGCAATATCGTCGGTTCGCTGATCCTGGTCGGCAGCGGCGAGAAACCGGTGGAGTGGATCGCCGAGCTGCTGGCCGGACGCGACCGAACCGTTGCCGGCCCTACCGCACCTCCGCAGGGGCTGGTGTTCCTGGGGCCGCTGTACCCCGACAACTGGCATCTGCCTGCCGAGGTCACCTTATGAGCCGCTCCTACTACCGTACCCGCATCAAGTTCTGTGGCATGACCCGCGCCGGCGATGTGCGCCTGGCCGGCGAACTGGGCGTGGACGCGGTGGGTTTCATCTTCGCCCGTGAAAGCAGCCGCCGGGTGGCCCCGGCCGAAGCCCGGGCGATGCGCCAGGCGATCGCACCGATGGTCGACGTGGTGGCGCTGTTCCGCAGCAACAGCAAGGAAGAAGTGCGTGAGGTGCTGCGCACCGTGCGTCCGACCCTGCTGCAGTTCCATGGCGAGGAAGACGAAAGCTTCTGCCGCAGCTTCAACATGCCGTATCTGAAGGCGATCGCCATGGGCGGTCGCGAGGACGTCAATGCGCGCACCCTGCAGCTGCGCTACCCCAGTGCTGCCGGTTTCCTGTTCGACAGCCACGCCCCGGGTGGCGGTGGCGGCACCGGCGTGGCCTTCGACTGGGCGCGCATTCCGACCGGCCTGCACCGTCCCTTCCTGCTGGCCGGCGGGCTGAACCCGGAGAACGTGAAGGACGCCATCCTCGCCACCCTGCCGTGGGGCGTTGACGTGTCCAGCGGCATCGAGGTCGAGCCGGGCATCAAGGACGGCTACAAGATGCGCACGTTCGTCGAAGAGGTGCGCAGCGCCGACTGCACCGTGCTGGAGTGACCGGGCACGACCCCGCGCGCGTCGCCGCCTGCGGTCGGCGCGCGTCTTCACATTTGTCCCTGTACACCCTCTTCACATAGGATGAAGGGGAAGCCATGGCCATGAGGGCCGTGGCGGGATCGACGGAACCGCTCCCGGCGGATTCCGAACGGGGCGTCACGCGCCCATAGCCCAGGAAGGCAAAGCGATGCAGGAATTCCTCACCGTCGTGTTCGGCTACCCGACCCTGCCGTACAGCGTCCTGCTGGCGGTGTCGCTGATCTATTGGGGGCTTGCCGCTTTTGGCCTGGTCGATGACGGGTTCGGCGATCTCGGCGCCGATGGTGCGCTGGACAGTGACACCGATCTCAGCGGCCTCTCGGCCCTGCTGCAGCGCTTCGGCCTCGGTGGCGTGCCGGTCATGGTCGTGGTCACCCTGCTGGGCTTCTTCGGCTGGGCCTTGACCTATTTCATCCATCTGTTCGTACTGTTGCCGCTGCCGGACCTGCTGCGCTGGGGTTTCGGCACGCTCGTGGCCGTGCTCGCGCCGCTGCCGGCGGTGCCGATCACCGCACTGCTGCTGCGGCCCATCCGCACCTTCCTGCAGCGCCTGCAGCCGGTCGCACAGGCCTCCCTGCTGGGGCGCGTGGGCGTGGTCGCCTCGCCCCGGGTGGATGCGCGCAGCGGCCACGCCACGGTCGATGACGGCGGTGCCGGGCTGGTGCTGCAGGTGCGCAGCGACATCGAACTGCAGCGTGGCGAGCGCATCGTGCTGGTCGAGCACGTGGCCGAACACCATTACTACCGGGTGGTCCGCGCTGATGCGGTCGCCCTCGATTTCCAGGACAACCTGCTTCCGGGCAACAAGGAGAATCACTGATGAGTTTTGCTGGCGCGGCCCCCTTCCTGATCGGGATCATCGTCCTCGTAGGCCTGCTGCTGGGCCTGGCGGGACTGTTCAAGGCGTTCTACCGCAAGGTCGACCAGGGCGTGGCCCTGATCGTCAACGACATGAGCGCCACGCCCAAGGTGCACTTCACCGGTGCGCTGATCATCCCGGTGCTGTACCGCGCCGAGCTGATGCGGATCAGCCTGATCACCCTGCAGATCGACCGCCGCGGCAAGGAAGGCCTGATCTGCCGCGACAACATGCGCGCCGACATCGCCGTGGCCTTCTACCTGCGGGTCAACGAGACCCAGGCCGACGTGCTGCGCGTGGCCAAGGCCATCGGTGCCGACCGTGCCTCGGACAAGCACGCCGTCGATGAGCTGTTCAACGCCAAGTTCTCCGAAGCGCTGAAGACGGTCGGCAAGAAGTTCGACTTCACCGAGCTGTTCGAGAAGCGCCAGGAATTCCGCGACGAGATCATCGCGGTCATCGGCAACGACCTGAACGGCTATGTGCTGGAAGACGTGGCCATCGACTACCTGGAGCAGACCCCGAAATCGCTGCTGGACCAGTTCAACATCCTCGACGCGCAGGGTATCCGCAAGATCACCGAGCTGACCGCCGCGCAGAACGTGGTGACCAACGAGCTGGAGCAGAACGAGAAGCTCGCCATCACCAAGAAGAACGTGGAAGCGCGCGAAGCGCTGCTGGCCCTGGAACGCCAGCAGGCCGAGGCCGAGGCGCGGCAGAAGCGCGAGATCGAGACCATCCGCGCCCGCGAGGAAGCCGAGACCGCCAAGGTGCAGGAAGAGCAGCGCCAGCTGTCCGAGAACGCACGCATCGAAGCGCAGCAGCTGATCGACATCCGTGACCAGAACCGCCTGCGCGAAGTGGAAGTGGCCGAACAGAACCGCCAGCGTGCAGTGGCCATCGAAGCCGAGCGCGTGGAGCGCGCGCGCCAGCTGGAACAGGTCACCACCGACCGCGAAGTGCAGCTGCAGGGCGTCGAGCGTGACAAGGTGGTCGAGCAGGGCAAGATGGACGTGGCCAACATCACCCGCGAACGCATCTCCATCGACAAGACCGTGGCCCAGGAAGAAGAGCGCATCAAGGAAGTGCGCGAGGTCTCCGAGGCCGACCGCCAGAAGCAGGTGCTGATCCTGGAAGCCGAAGCCAAGGCGCAGGAATCGCTGGTGCGCGAAGTGAAGGAAGCGCAGGCCCGCGAAACCGCCTCCAAGCACCGCGCGGTGGAACTGACCACCCTGGCCCAGGCCGAACACGAAGCGGCCGGCAAGCAGGCCGAAGCCAAGCGCCTGCTGGCCGACGCCTTCCGTGCCGAACAGGCGGCGCCGGGCCTGGCCGAAGCGCAGGTGCGTGAAGCCTCCGCACTGGCCATCGAGAAGGTCGGTATCGCCGAAGCCCGCGTGATCGAAGCCAAGGCCGAAGCCAACCTGAAGCAGGGCAGCAACGAGGCCCGCGTGCTGGCCGAAACCCTGCAGGCGCAGGCCCAGGGCGAAGAGAAGATGGGCCTGGCCCGTGCCACCGCCACCGAATCGCTGGGCAACGCCGAAGCCGGCGTGGTGCAGAAGAAGCTGCTGGCCGAAGCCGAAGGCCTGGTGCGCAAGTTCGAAGCCATCGCCTCGCTGAGCGACCAGGCACGTGGCCACGAAGAGTTCCGCATGATGCTGGACAACAGCCTGAAGCAGGCACTGGCCTCCATCGAAGCGGGCAAGGAAGTCTCGCGCGAGAACGCCAACGTCATCGCCAGCGCGCTGCGCAATGCCGACATCGACCTGGTCGGTGGCGACGGCGGCATGTTCGAGAACCTGGTCAAGGCCGTGTCGCTGGGCAAGTCGATCGAAGGCTTCGCCGGCAAGAGCCCGATCGTGCAGGAGCTGATGCAGCGCTACCTGGGCGTGGCCGTGGCCGAACCGGCACCGCGGCAGATCGCCGAGGACGCCGACGCGGCCCCGGCCGTGTCGGCCGCCGTGGTCGACAGCGCCCGTTGATGCACCGGGCGGTGGCCGCTGCGGCCACCGCCCGCCCGCGCCGGCCGCAACCACGGCCGGCCGTCCGTAAGCCGGAAGCCTGCTGATGTCTGAAACCCATCCGTCCGCCGAAACCACCGCGCCGGAGGCCGGCGGCAACACCGTCGACCAGGCCGTTGCCCAGGGCGGTGCCTACGAAGTCCTGCGCCGCCGCCTTGGCGAACAGGGCCAGCGCCTGCAGGCGTTGGCCGAAGCCCTCAACCGCCAGCGACTGGCCGAGTTCGGCGACAGCCGGCTGGAGGTGGTCGGTCGCTTCCGCATCCGCAGCGAGAACAACTGCGTCGGCCGTGACATCGTCCAGGTCGGGCCTGACCGCCTGCTGTTCGGCTACAACGTCTACATCGGGCTCAAGACCCATACCCGCATCGAGGATGTGTTCGGCCTGTACCGGCTGGTGCAGGGCAAGGACGGCTACGATGTGGCCGCGCTGGAGCTGAAGGGCAGCTTCCTCGACCAGCCCGGCTTCGTGCACGACTTCAACGAGCTGTACGCCTACTACAAGCACGCGCGCCTGCTGCAGCTGATCGTGGTCGGCGACAAGCTGCTGGCCTCGTTCCAGATCGGCGAGCGCAGCAGCGACGTGCGCGTGTTCCGCTGGGCGCTGTCGCGCGAAGGCGAGCTGACCTACCTCGATGCGCGCGGCGAACGCGATATCGCCCTGCCGCCGCCGTTCGATTTCGAATGGACCAAGGCCACCCGCGACCTCGCGGTCAACGGCCGCCACTCGCACCTGAACATCCTCGACACCCTGTTCGTGGAAACCACCGGTGGCGACCTGACCATCAAGGTCGAGAACAACACCGAAACCGGGCAGGGCATCTACAGCGAACCGGTGGAGGACAGCACGCAGTCGCTGGACGACGCCCAGTTCGAATTCGCGCGCGTCGGTTCGCTGCTGCTGCTGAAGGTGCTGCCGTACCGCGAGACCGTCTGGCGCGGCCTGATCTACAACACGCTCACCGGCGAAATCGTGCGCAACGACGCCATCGTCCAGGCCTGCGTGCAGCTGCCCGAAGACCACGGCGTGATCTTCCCCGGCGGCTATTACCTGCAGGGCGGCGAGCACAAGGCCTTCGATGCCTCGATGGCCGGCATGCAGTTCAAGCGCAGCATCCGCTCGCCCAACGGCGAGGACGTGCTCTACATCTTCTACGAGCGCGAAGGCGGGCGCTCGGCGCTGTTCGTCTACAACACCATCCAGCGCGTGCTGCAGAACCCGGTGTTCGGCCACGGCTATGCCTTCATGCAGGATGGGCGCATGGTGCTGTTCCATGCCGAAGGCGCCGAACCCACCCGCATCCATCCGATGCAGGTCTGGCAGACGCCGTTCAGCAGCGACGAGTTCGCCGCCAGCCGGCCGCCCGGCAACACCTTCATGGGCCGCATCGGCAATGCCGAGCTGGTGCGCGGTATCTCCAACCTGTTCAACCTGTCCCGCGAGATCGACGGCCAGGATGTCTCGGTGCAGCGCTACCAGCGCCTGGTGGCCGACACCCGCCGCCTGTTCGATACCCACCACTGGCTGGGGGACGAGGCCTGCGACGGCGCCGAAGCGCTGCTGCGGCAGATCAGTGCCACCGGCGAGTCGGTGCTGGACGAGTACGAGAAGGTACAGTCCATCCGCGAGCAGTCGGCGCAGGCGATGGTCGAGGCGGAAGCGAACTACAAGGCGCTGCTGGGCCGGCTGCAGCCGCAGAACTGGAACGAGGTGCAGGCCTTCGTCGAGGCCCTGAACGAGATCACCGCGCTGCGCGGGCGGCTGCTGACCATCCGTGAGCTGCGCTACATCGACACCGCGCGCATCGAGGCGATGGCCGCCGAACTGGTGCAGGCGCAGGATCGCGTGGGCGCCGCCACCGGCGAGTTCCTGGCCGGCGATGCCGCACTGGCACCGCTGGGCAGCCGCCTGCAGGCACTGGATGAAGCGGCCCAGCAGGCGAGCAGTGCGCGCCAGCTGGACGAGCAGCTGGACGGCATGCGTGGCATGGCCGCCGACCTGGACATGCTGTCCGAACTGATGGCCGGCCTGAAGGTGGACGATGCCACCGCGCGTACCCGCGTGGTCGAATCGATTTCCGCGCTGTACGGGCGGCTGAACCAGGCGCGCACGCGTGCCGAACAGCGCCGCCGCACGCTCGGCTCGGCCGAGGCCGTGGCCCAGTTCGCCGCACAGTTCGCGTTGTTCTCGCAGTCCATCACCAGTGCGCTGGCGATGGCCAACGATCCGGAAAAGGCCGACGAACAGCTGTCGCGCCTGCTGGTGCAGCTGGAGGAACTGGAAAGCCAGTTCGGCGAGCACGAGCAGTTCCTCGGCGACATCCTCAGCAAGCGCGAGGAACTGGTCGAAGCCTTCGAGACGCACAAGCAGGCGTTGCTGGACGACCGCCAGCGCAAGGCGCGCTCGGTGCTCGACGCGGCCAACCGCATCCTGGATGGCCTGGCCAAGCGCACCGAGCGCTTCGCCACCGCCGACGAGCTCAACGCGTTCTTCGCCGGCGATCCGCTGATCCTCAAGCTGCGCGAACTGGCCGAGCGGCTGCGTGCGCTGCGCGACAACGTCAAGGCCGATGACATCGAGGCGCGCCTGAAGGGCGTGCGCGACCAGGCCGTGCGCCAGCTGCGCGACCGCAGCGACCTGTACGAAGCCGGCGGCAACGTCGTCCGGCTCGGGCCGCGCCACCGTTTCAGCGTGAACACCCAGGCCCTGGACCTGACCCTGCTGCCGCGCGGCGACACGCTGGCCATCCACCTCACCGGCACCGATTTCCTGGAAACCCTGCACGACCCCGAACTGGAGGCGCTCAAGCCGTTCTGGCCGGTGACCCTGGATTCGGAATCCGATGCGATCTACCGCGGCGAGTACCTGGCTGGCAGCCTGCTGCTGGCCGCGCAGGACGGCCGCGATGGCCTGGACATGGCCCAGCTGCAGCACGATCTCGCCAGCCCCGAGGCGCTGGACCAGCGCGTGCGTGCGTTCGCCGCGCCGCGCTACCGCGAGGGGTATGAGCGCGGCATCCATGACCACGATGCGGCGCTGATCCTGCACGCCCTGCTGCCGCTGCAGCAGGCCGCCGGCAGCTTGCGCCATGCACCGCGCGTCCGCGCACTGGCCATGCTGTTCTGGGCCGCCGAGCAGCGCAACGAGGCCGTGGCGCAGTGGCCGGCGCGCCAGGCCGGTGCCGATGCCATCGCCCGCCTGTTCGGTTCCGACGAAGGACGCCAGGCGCTGCGCGCGGAGATGGCCGCTGCGCTGGATGCGTTCGTGCAGGCGCAGGCCCTGCCGTTCGACGCCGCCGCGATCGAAGGTGCCGCTGCCTACCTCGGTGACGAACTGAGCGCGGGCGATCCGGTATTCGCCAGCAGCCGCCATGCGCTGGCGCTGCTGGAGGCATTGCAGCAGCAGCTGGAGCAGGCAGGACAGCGCGAGGCACTGGAACGCGCGCTGCAGCGTGGACAGGATCCGCTGCCGCTGCGCTGGGCGTTGGCCGGGCAGTGGCTGCGCGCGCTGGGCCGGCTGCCGGCGCAGGCCGCCCATGCCGGTTACACCGATGAGGCCGCCGCACTGCTGCTGGTGCAGCGGCAGCTGCGCACGCGCGCCAGCGATGCCACTCTGCGGGTGGAAGTGAACGGCCTGCTCGGCGAGCATCCGCGCATCGTGCAGGGCACCCTGGCGCTGTCGCTGGATGATTTCCTGGCCCGCCTTCACGCCCACCTGCAGCAGTTCGTGCCGGCATTCCACGCCTACCAGGCGGTGCGCCAGGGCATCATCGGCCGTGAGCGGCAGGCCCTGCGCCTGTCCGAGTTCAAGGCGCGGCCGCTGTCCTCGTTCGTGCGCAACAAGCTCATCAACGACGTCTACCTCGGCGTGATCGGCGACAACCTGGCCAAGCAGATGGGCACGGTGGGCGAGAACAAGCGCAGCGACCTGATGGGCCTGCTGATGATGATCTCGCCGCCAGGCTACGGTAAGACCACGCTGATGGAATACGTGGCGCACCGGCTGGGCCTGGTCTTCATGAAGATCAACGGCCCGGCACTGGGCCACGAGGTGCGCTCGCTGGATCCGGAGCAGGCGCCCGACGCCACCTCGCGGCAGGAGCTGGAAAAGCTCAACCTGGCGCTGGAGATGGGCAACAACACCATGCTGTATGTGGATGACATCCAGCACACCCATCCCGAGTTCCTGCAGAAGTTCATTTCGCTGTGCGATGGCACCCGCCGCATCGAAGGCGTGTGGCGAGGCCGCACGCGCACCTATGACATGCGCGGCAAGAAGTTCTGCGTGGTGATGGCCGGCAACCCGTATACCGAGTCGGGCGAGGTGTTCAAGATTCCGGACATGCTGGCCAACCGCGCCGACATCTACAATCTCGGCGACGTGCTGGGCGGCATGGAAGCGGCGTTCACCCTCAGCTACATCGAGAACAGCCTGACCTCCAACCCGGTGCTGGCACCGCTGGCGACCCGTGACATGGCCGACCTGTACCTGCTGGTCGATCGCGCGATGGGCAAGGACGTGTCGACCAACGGTCTCAGCCATGCCTACAGCGGTGCCGAGATCAACGAGATCACCGCCACCCTGCAGCGCATGCTGCGCGTGCGCGACGTGGTCTACCGGGTCAACCAGCAGTACATCGCCAGCGCTGCGCAGGATGACCGCTACCGCACCGAGCCGCCGTTCCGCCTGCAGGGCAGCTACCGCAACATGAACAAGCTGGCCGAGAAGATCTCGCCGGTGATGAACGAGGACGAGCTGCAGCAGCTGATCTCCGACCATTACCTGGGCGAGGCGCAGCTGCTGACCACCGGCGCCGAGGAAAACCTGCTGAAGCTGGGCGAGCTGCGCGGCGTGCTGGACGAGGCGCAGGCGCAGCGCTGGGCGCAGATCAAGCGTGATTTCCTGCGCAACAAGGCCATGGGTGCCGACGACAGCGATGTCGGTGGGCGCGTGGTCGCGCAGCTGGCCGACATCGCCAGTGCACTGCAGCTGCCGCCACCGGCTGCGCCGCAGGTGGCGGCTGATCCGGCACCGTGGCCGGCCTTGCTGGAAGCGCTGCAGCGCCTGGCCGAAGCACGCCCGGAAGCACCGGCCGCCGTGCAGCCTGCCGAGCCGCTGGTGATTGCTGCGCCCAGCCCCCCGGCCACGCCGCTGGCCGAGGACCTTCAGGCCGGGCTGGCCCCGCTGGTGCAGCTGCTGGCGGCCTCGCAGGCGCAGCAGGAACAGGTGTCGCAGACCCTGGCCGCCTTCGCCGGGTGGGCGCGGCAGCAGGTCGAAGGCGCGGCCGGCGCCACCACCACTGCCGCGCGCCGTCCGCGTGTGCGGCGTGCCAGCACGCCGGAGGAACGCGCACTGGATGAGGCGCTGATGCGCCACTTCTACGGCGAGTCGCTGCCGCCGGAAGCCACTGACGACGCCCCGGCGGGAAGCGCGCCGATGCCGCCGCCGTTGCCATGACCCACGCGGCGCCCCTGCCGACGCCGCAGCGGCCGGACACGGCCGATGTCGCACGCCTGGCCGACTACGGTGCGCCGCTGCTGCAGGCACTGGCCGCGCGCGACGTCGCGTTGCCGGCGACCGCCGGCGATGGGCTGGTCGAGGCGCTGGCACGCATCGCGCTGGCGCTGCAGGCTGCCGACCCGGCACGCCTGCGCCGGCAGGAAAGCTGGTGGGGCCGCCTGCTTGGCCGCGACGTCGAGCGTGAGGCCGCAGGCCGCGGCCTGCAGTCGCAGCTGGGGGTTCTCGCCCTGCAGGCACGCGAGCAGGCCCAGCAGTTGCAGCAGCACATGGCCGTGCGTGCCACCGCGATCAGCGCGACCGGCCAGGCCGCCGAAGCACTGCAGGCCTGGGCGGATGCGGCCGCCGCGGACCTGCCAGCGCTGCAGGGCGCCGGCCAGGAAGCACTGGCGGCGCGCATCGACCACCTGCAGCGGCTGGCGGCACTGCGCCGCATCGAAGCCGGGCAGTGGCAGCTGCTGCAGCAACAGGATGAGGTGCTGCTGCAGCGCTTCGCCCGTATCCACGATGTCCTGCTGCCAGCGTGGCGGCAGGCTGCACTGGCCGCGCAGGCCGCCACCGGCGCGGTCCGTGCCGGCCAGGCGGCCACGCTGCATGCACAGATCGACGACGAGGTGGCGGCGGCTCAGGCTAGACTGCGCTGAGCCGGCCGCCGCTGCCGCCAACCCACCTGCAAGGAGACTGCCCGATGACCCAGGACAGCCAGCACCCAGGCACCCTCGTGCCCACCCCGGCCACCCCTTCCGCACTCGACGAAGGCGCGCTGCAGGCGTTGGGCCTTGTCCGCGAGGACCTGCCGCGCATCGCCGAGATCCGCATGGAACTGGACGACCTGCGCCCGGGCAACCTGCAGGTGTTCGGCCGCGAGGCCGCGACGCGCACGGCAGCGTTCTCAAGCCAGCTGCTGGACCAGGTGCGCAACCGCGACCTCGATGCCAGCGGCGACAAGCTGGGCGAAGTGGTGCGCATCGCGCGCAGCCTGAAACTGGACGGTTTCGCCCAGCGTTCGAAGGTGCCGGTGATCGGCGGCCTGATCGATCGCCTGCGCGTGTCCAAGGGCGAACTGGTGCAGAAGTTCAGCGACACCAACGCACAGATCGAGCAGCTGCTGGGCGACGTGGGCGTGCAGCAGGCGCTGATGGGCAAGCGCGTGGGCGAGTTCGACCGCATGCACGAGATCGTGCGCGAGGAGCGCCACGCGCTGGGCCTGTACGCAGCCGCCGGCAAGCAGCGCCTGGCCGAACTGCAGGCCGAGCAGCTGGCAGGGCAGGGCAGCGACGACCCGCAGCAGCGCATCCGCCAGAGCGAAGTCGACAATGCGATCCGCCTGATCGAAAAGCGCGTGTCCGACCTGCAGCTGATGCAGCACGCGGCCGACCAGTCGCTGCCGATGATCCGCCTGATCCAGGCCAACGCGCTGCAGCTGATCGAGAAATTCAACACGGTGCGCGAGATCACCATCCCGTCGTGGAAGCGCCAGTTCGCCATCCAGCTTTCGATGGGCGAGCAGAAGGCCGCGGTCGAGCTGTCCACCGCCATCGACGATGCCACCAACGAGCTGATGCGCCGCAATGCCGATCTGCTGCGCCAGGCGTCGGTGGATACCGCACGCAGCAACCAGCGCGGCGTGATCGACGTGGCCACGCTGCGCCACGTGCACGACCAGCTGATCGCCACGGTGGAGGAAGTGCGCAGCATCCATCGCGAAGGCATGCAGCAGCGCCAGCAGGCCGAAGTCGAACTGTCGCGCCTGCGCGAAGACCTGCAGCAGCGGCTCGCCGCACCCACGGCACCCTGACCGGTCGGGTCCAGCGCGCAGGCGTAGCGTCGAGCTTGCTCGACTGAGGTAGTGGAGCAAGCTCGACGCTACAGTTGCGCCATCGCCCACTCGGCCAGCGCATCCACGCGCGGGTCGGCCGGGCCGTCCGGCCGCGCCAGCACCCAGAACCCGCCTGTCGCCGAGAATCCCCAGGGCGCGATCAGCCGCCCGGCGGCCAGGTCCTCGGCCACCAGCGGCTCCGGCGCGATCGCTGGCCCCAGGCCTGCCACGGCCGCTTCCAGCAGGTAGTACAGATGCTCGAAGCCGGTGCCCATCTGCAACTGCGCCGGGTCCAGCCCATGCGCCTGCGCCCAGGCCGGCCATGCCTGCGGGCGAGAGCTGGTGTGCAGCAGCGTCTCCTTCAGCAGTGCCGGGGGCGGCACATAGCGCAACCGCTGCGCGGCGGGATGCGAGGGCGCCACCACCACGCCCACCCGTTCCGGCGCCAGTTCGCGCACCTGCCAGCCGCGCGGCCACGGGCCCTGCGCCAGCAGCAGGACCGCATCCAGCGCCGCCTGCGCCTCGGTGAAGGCGCCATCCAGGGCCGACCACTGCAGGTTCACCCCGGGCAGGGCCGCCTGCAACGCGGGCAGCCGTGGAATCATCCAGCGCGCCAGCACGCTGCCGCTGCAGCCCAGCACCAGCGCCGGGGAGCGCGCCGGTTGGCGCAGTTCGCGCACACAGGCCTCGATGCCGGCGAAGGCCTCGCCGCAGGCCGCATGCAGGCGCTGCCCGGCCTCGGTCAGGCGCAGCCCGCGCCCGGCGCGCTGGAACAACGGCAGCCCCAGGTGGTCTTCCAGCAGCTTCAGCTGCCGGCTCACCGCACCGTGGGTGACATGCAGGGCCTGCGCGGCGCGGCCCACGCCGCCCAGTCGGGCGGTGGCCTCGAAGGCACGCAGGGCATTGAGCGGCGGCAGCAGGGTGGTACTCATGTGAGATTTCCTGACGATATGCGCCAGATAATATCGATATTCCGGTCAGGATCCGTGCGCTAGAGTATCCACCTGTCTCGAACCAGCGGTCGCTTCCATGTCTGCCTCCCCCATTGCCGACTTCCACGCCTTCCCGGATGCCCAGGGCCACTTCGGCCGCTATGGCGGCAGCTTCGTCGCCGAAACCCTGGTCGGCCCGCTGCAGGAACTGGCCCAGGCCTATGACGAGGCCCGCCAGGACCCCGCATTCCAGCAGGCCTACGACCGCGACCTGGCCCATTACGTGGGCCGGCCGAGCCCGATCTACCACGCCCAGCGCCTGAGCGATCACGTGGGTGGCGCGCAGATCCTGCTCAAGCGCGAGGACCTGAACCACACCGGCGCGCACAAGATCAACAACACCATCGGCCAGGCCCTGCTGGCCGCGCGGATGGGCAAGAAGCGCATCATCGCCGAGACCGGCGCCGGACAGCACGGCGTGGCCAGTGCCACCGTTGCCGCACGGCTGGGACTGGAGTGCGTGGTGTACATGGGCGCCACCGATATCGAGCGGCAGAAGATCAACGTCTACCGCATGAAGCTGCTCGGAGCGACGGTGGTGCCGGTCACTTCCGGCTCGGCCACCCTGAAGGATGCGCTCAACGAAGCGATGCGCGACTGGGTGACCAACGTGCAGGACACCTTCTACATCATCGGCACCGTGGCCGGCCCGGACCCGTACCCGCGCATGGTGCGTGATTTCAACGCCATCGTCGGCCGCGAAGCGCGCGAACAGATGCTGGCCGAGTATGGCCGCCTGCCCGATGCGATCACCGCCTGCGTCGGCGGCGGCAGCAATGCCATCGGCCTGTTCCATGCCTTCCTCAACGACCGCCAGGTCGAGATCTTCGGCGCTGAAGCGGCCGGTGACGGCATCCATACCGGCCGACATGCCGCATCGATCGCAGCCGGCCGTCCCGGCGTGCTGCACGGCAACCGCACCTACGTGCTGTGCGATGACGATGGCCAGATCATCGAAACGCATTCGGTGTCGGCCGGCCTGGATTACCCCGGCGTCGGCCCCGAGCACGCGTTCCTGGCCGACAGCGGCCGCGCCACCTACCTCGGCATCACCGACGAAGAGGCGCTGCAGGCCTTCCATCTGCTGGCGCATGCCGAAGGCATCCTGCCGGCACTGGAATCCAGCCATGCGCTGGCCCAGGCCATCAAGCTGGCCCGCGAGCGCCCGCGTGACCAGATCGTGCTGTGCAACCTGTCCGGCCGTGGCGACAAGGACGTGCACACCATCGCCGCGCGCGAAGGCCTGGTGCTGTGAACGGCATGCTGCGCCACGGTGGCGCGCTGGTGCTGGCGGTTGGCCTGGGAGGCTGCACGCCGCCCGATCCGCCGGTGCTGGCGCCCGCGCCGGCGTCGCCCGCAGCCATCGCTCCGGCACGCCAGCTGGCCAGCAATGATGATGACGCCGCGCATCGCCCCATCGAGGATGCGCCGGCGGCCACCCGCGCCGACAGCGCCGAGGACGAAACCGCCCCGGCAGTCGTTTCCGTGGCGCTGGATCATGCCGGCGACGTGCTGATCGGCCAACCCTTCAGCGAGCTGGAGGGAGAGGCGCAGTGGCATTCGGCCGGCCTCGGCGAGGCCACGGCCGGGCGTTGCGAGTATTACGAGCGCGGCACGCTGCCCGAGGGCGTGGCGATGATGGTGCAGGACGGCGACGTGGTGCGTTTCGACCTGGCCCCCATCGACGATTCGGGCCAGGTGGTGGTGCAGCCGGGGCCGTTCGGCCTGCACCTGGACATGCCGCGCGCACAGGCCCTGAAGCTGCTGCCAGCGGGCGCCATCGCGCGGCCCTATGGCGAAGATGCCGAGGCCGGCGAGACCCTGCTCTGGCAGGACCCCGGTTCCGACCTGGCGATCCGCGTGGAGATCGTCGACGGCACCGTATCCCGAATGTACTGGGGCGCCAGCGGCGCCGTTGACCTGATCGAAGGATGTACCTGACATGTCCGTTTCCCGACTCGATGCCTGTTTCCAGCGCCTGCGCGAGCAGCAGCGCAAGGCCCTGATCCCGTTCATCACTGCTGGCGATCCGTCGCTGGAGGCCACCGTGCCGGTCATGCATGCGCTGGTCGAGGCCGGCGCCGACGTGATCGAACTGGGCGTGCCGTTCTCCGATCCGATGGCCGATGGCCCGACCATCCAGCGCAGCTCCGAGCGCGCGCTGGCCCGCGGCGCCGGCAGCCGCTACGTCCTGCAGGCCGTGGCGCAGTTCCGCCAGCGCGATGCGCAGACCCCGGTAGTGCTGATGGGCTACCTCAACCCGGTGGAGATCCACGGCTATGCGGCGTTCGCCAAGGCCGCGGTCGAAGCCGGCGTGGACGGCGTGCTGCTGGTGGACCTGCCGCCGGAAGAAGCCACCGAAGCGCTGCAGGCGTTCGACGCGGCCGGCCTGGCGCTGGTCCTGCTGGCCTCGCCCACCACCAGCGAGGCCCGTGCCGACAAGCTGCTGGCGCTGGCCCGTGGCTACCTCTACTACGTCAGCTTCGCCGGCGTCACCGGCGCCTCCGAGCGCCTGGACAGCGAGGCCGCCAGCGCTCGCCTGCAGGCCCTGCGTGCACGCGCCAGCGTGCCGGTGGTGGCTGGCTTCGGCATCAAGGATGCGGCCAGTGCCGCGGCCATGGCCCGCCAGGCCGATGGCGTGGTGGTCGGCAGTGCCCTGGTGGCGGCGCTGGCCGATGCCGCCTCGGCCGACGAAGCAGCCCAGCGGGCCGGCGCCTTCCTGGCCCCGCTGCGGCAGGCGCTGGACGCGTAACGGTAGTGCCGGCCGCTGGCCGGCATGCCATGCAAGAGCGTGTCGACCAACGGTCGACACCCACCAGAGCGGGGATCGAGCGATGTCGGTAGCGCCGGGCCATGCCCGGCGTTGGTAGTGCCGGCCGCTGGCCGGCATGCCATGCAAGAGCGTGTCGACCAACG
>NZ_JACVTT010000110.1:0-13787 GCF_016624665.1 Stenotrophomonas sp. S39
ACCCCCCACCGCCCCTTCCATGTCCGCTCCCGCTCCCGCCGCACCGCGCCGCTGGTTCGTCGCTGGCGACTTCAATGGCTTCTTCGGCCTGGTCGTCGACAACCTCTCCATCCTTGGCTTCATCGCCATGGCCCTCATCGGCATGTTCCAGTTCCCCGCCGATGTGGTGTTTGGCCGCATGTTCCCCGGCACGGCCTTCGGCGTGCTGGTCGGCAACCTGCTCTACACCCTGATGGCGCGCCGCCTGGCCGCACGCACCGGCCGCGACGATGTCACGGCCATGCCGCTGGGCCTGGATGCGCCGACCAGCATCGGCATGGCCCTGCTGGTGCTTGGCCCGGCCTTTGCTGCCTTCAAGCAGCAGGGCATGGACCCGCACGCCGCGGCAATCGCCACCTGGCAGCTGGGCATGGCCGCGCTGGTCATCATGGGCGTGCTGAAGCTGATCCTGTCCTTCTTCGGTGAAGCGGTGACCCGCGCGCTGCCGCGTGCGGCGCTGCTGGGCTCCATCGCCGGCATCGCCCTGGTGCTGATGGGCCTGCTGCCTCTGCTGGAAACCCTGCGTTCGCCGCTGGTCGGCTTCACCACGCTGGGCCTGCTGCTGTACGTGCTGATCGCCAAGGGCAAGCTGCCGGTGCGTGGCCCGGGCGTGCTGCTGGCCTTCGTGTTCGGCACCGTCCTCTATTACGGCCTCGGTCTGGCCGGGCTGGGCGTGCCGGGCTTCCAGGTGCCGGCCTGGGTGCCGCCGCAGGTGGTGCTGCCGCTGCCCACGCTGGGCTTCATCGATGGCCTGCCGACGGCGATGACCTACCTGCCGCTGCTGCTGCCGTTCGGCCTGCTGATGGTCGTGGGTGGCATCAACGTGTCCGAGAGCGCGCGCGCGGCCGGCGATGACTACCGCACCCGCGACATCCTGCTGGTGGAAGCGGTGGCCACGCTGGTGGCCGGTGTCTGCGGCGGCGTTGCCCAGACCACGCCGTACATCGGCCAGCCGGCCTACAAGCACATGGGCGCACGCAGCGGTTACACGCTGCTGACCGGCCTGTTCGTCGGCATCGGCGGCATGCTGGGCATCATTTCCGGCCTGGTGCAGTGGCTGCCGCTGGCGGTGCTGGCACCGATCATCGTGTACGTGTCCATCGACATCACCACCCAGGCGTTCCAGGCCACCCCGCGCCAGCACGCCGGTGCGATGGTGCTGGGCTTCCTGCCCTCGGCGGCGTATCTGCTGGCGATCAAGGCGCCGGGCTGGATTCCCGCCGACCAGATGGGCGCGCTGCTGACCCATGTCGATGGCCACGGCCTGCCGGAACTGGCGGTGATCTTCGCGCTGGGCAATGGCTTCATCATCACCTCGATGCTGTGGATCGCCACCGTATCGGCGATGGTCGATGGCCGCCTGCGCCGCGCCTGCGGTTTCCTGCTGGTGGCGGCCGGCCTGACCCTGTTCGGCCTGATCCATTCGGTCGACCCGCGCGGTGGCATCTACCTGCCGTGGGATCTGCAGGGCCTGGCGCGCATCATCAGCTGGCAGTTTGCCGGGGCCTACGTGGCGCTGGCCGTGCTGCTGGGGCTGCTGTCGCTGCAGAAGCAGCCGGTGAAGCCGTTGGCTGACACCGGGCATTGATGGGGCGCCGGGCATGGCCCGGCGTCAGGTGTCCCCGTCCAGCTCGGGGTAATGGCGGAAGATGCCGTTGGTGTTGAACGCCAGCCGCCGCTCCGAGTCCAGGTAGGCGGCGATGTTCGGCCGTTTCGCCACCCGCTCCTGCAGCGCCCGCAGCAGGGGCAGGGTGGGCGCCAGGGTCTGCATCCGCTTCGGGAACATGTAGTCCAGGCCGCTCAGCAGCTGGAACAGCGAGAGGTCCACGTAGGAGTGCTCGCGCAGCGGGTGGCGACCGCCGTTGGCCTCGATCACCTGCTCGAAGTAGCCGAGGAACTTCGGCAGGCGCTCGCCGCGCAGCGTTGCCGCGCGCGCCTTGGCCTCGGCCTTCTGCTCCTCGTAATACTGCGAGGCGGCAATCGGATGATGGGTGTCGTGCACTTCGGCCACCAGATCGGCGATGGTCAACTGCAGCTGCAGCGCCTGCATCCGCCGCGAGGCCGCCTGCGGTACCAGGTCCAGCGTAGGACCGAGGAAGTCCAGGATCGCCGCAACCTGTGCGATCACCTGCCGTCCGGCCTTCAGGAACGGGGGTGCAAATGGCTGCCCGCCCTCGGCCTGGCCCTGCAGGAACGGCTCCATGACCGCATCACCATGGACGCGTGCCATGTCCACGTACCCGGCGCCGGCATCTTCCAGTGCCAGCCGCACGAACTCGCCACGGCCCTGGATGCCGGTCCAGTAATACAGCGCGTAGTGCATGGCCTGTTCCTTCGCAACGAACCAGCCCCCAGAGTCGCTGCATGGACGCAAAGCAGGCGTGAGTGCCGGGCGTGGGCGACGTCAGTATCTGGCTTCAGGCCCGCGGTGGCGCGATGGGCAGGGCAAAGTCGAAATCGTCCGCTACGCGCATCGCGGACAGTTCGGCCACGGGCCGCAACTGCAACCCATAGCCCTGTGGAGGGTGCGGTTGCGGCAGGTCGATGTACCCATGGATGACGACGTCGTAACAGCCCGGCGCCACGTCCAGATAGTCGCTGTTTGGCAGGCGTTCCTGCAGGCGCTGCCGGTAGTTCAGGAAGAGATCCGCATCCCAGGCCATCAACGCGTGCAGGTCGGCGGCGATCAACACGCCGCTGTCCACCCGCAGCGGGGCGCCGGGATGGCTGAAACAGCGTGTCGCACCCTCGGGAATAGGCGAGGGTTCAACGAAAACCGCGTAGTCGTCTTCTTTGATGGGGTACATCGGGAATACCGCGCCGGCCCGCGTGGCCGCATCACCGACCGCTGGGTCATCAACGAACCTGCTGAAAGGTGCTTCGCCCGGTGCAAGGTGCTGCCGCAGGAATGCATCCAGCACCTGCGGATCAAACAGCACCATGCCGGGCTGGAACAGGCGTAGTGCCGCGGTGTGTTTCATTGGAACTCCAGAGTGGGCGAAGCGGGCATTCATGCGGCCTGCGCGAAGATGCAGTGTAAACGCGGCAGTACACGGTCGAGTGCGGCGGGGAACCCCGCAAACGCGTGCCGGTCTGACGTAGTCCAAGCAGTTTGCAGAGCGAGGTTGCGCATCATGCAGAAGAGTGGAAAAGCAGTGTGGCCCTGGGTGTTGGGCGTCGTGGTGGTTGGTGGTGCGGGCGCGTGGTTGTTCCGCGACCAGTGGCAGGGTCTGGCCGATCGCGTGGAGGTACCTGCCCAGACGGCACCGCCTTCGACTGCGGCACCCCCTGCGGCACCGGCCACGGAAGCCCCGCCCTCGGCACCGGCCATCCAGCATCCGCTGGACACCGACGTTGCTGCCGATCCGGCGCTGCCAAAGATGGAAGACAGCGATACCGCGGCGTGGACCGCGCTGAGCGGCCTGTTCCAGGGGGAAGGCGGGCTGGCGCTGCTGCTGCGGGACCACCTGATCCAGCGCCTGGTCACCCACGTGGACAACCTGGACAAGACCAGCGTGCCACCGTCTGCGCTGGCCACGCGGCCGCTGACTGGCGGCCTGCAGGTGGAGGCCGGCGAAAACGGCGAGCAGATTGCCGCAGGCAACGCGGCACGCTACGCGCCTTATGTGCAGGCATTCACCGCGCTCGATCCTGCGGCAGCGGGTACGGCGTACAAGCGCTTCTATCCACTGATCCAGCAGGCCTACGTCGACCTCGGGCGGCCGCAGGGCTACTTCAACGACCGCCTGGTAGCGGTGATCGATCATCTGCTGGAAACCCCGGAACCGGCGCGGCCGGTGGCGGTGGTGCGTGATGAGCGGGGCCGCTATCGCTTTGCCGATCCCGATCTGCAGTCGCGCTCGGTGGGGCAGAAGGCGCTGCTGCGCATGGATGCCACGCAGGAGCGTGCGGTGAAACAGCAGCTGCGCGCGATCCGCAGTTCAATCACACGCGGCTGAAGGCTGCAGCGGCAGATGTCATCACCACCGTGATACGGTCGGCGTCGGGTAGACAGGAGTAACCTCGATGCATGCAATGTGGTTGGGAGTGAGTGCGTTGTTCGCCACGGCGGTGGCTTCGGCTGCCACCGTGGACACAGCGAACGCCGAACTGAGCGATCCCTATCGCTACACCCGCAGCGTGCGCCTTGCCGAACTGGGCAGGCTGCAGGCGCTGGGCAAGACCCAGGGGGCAAAGGGACTGCTGGGCCAGGCAGGCTTCTACCGGGTGCGTGGGGAGCTGGAACGCTCCAGCAAAGCCGCCCAGCAATGCCTGCAGGCCGTGGCCAGTGAACCGGCCGACAGCGTGAAGGGCGTCGAGTACCTGTGCTCGGCCACCTTGGCAGGCAACCTGCTGCTGCAGGGCGATATCGCCGGATGGGCAACGCAGATGCTGCAGGTCCGCACGCTGTTGGAGCGTGATATCCGGCCGTTGTTGAAACGCCAGGTGGGCGACATCCATCTTGCCGGCATCAGTGAGCCGCATTTCGAGCGCTTCACCGCCTGGCCGCGCAATGCGCTGGTAGTACCGGCACCTGCCAGCGATGTCAGCGTTCCCCTGCAGATGAACAACGAACTGCCGACGCTCGCCCTGAAGGTCCGTACCGCCACCGGCGAACGCGAGGTGCGCGTGCATCTGGATAGCGGCGCGGCGCATTCGCGCATCGGGCGCACGTTGGCGGCCGAACTCGGGCTGGCGCTGACCGAGGGTTTCATGGTGGCCGATGGCAAGCCTGGGCAGTTGTATGCGCTGGCGGCGCCGGCCGATCTCGAGATCGGCGGTCTGTCGGTACGCGGCGTGTCCTTCGCAGTGCTGGGCCAGGACGACCTGCCACGCATCGGCCTGGACGTGCTGCGCGCGCTGGGCCGGGTGCGCATCAACAAGGATGCGCTGGTGATCCAGGCCACTGCCACCCCGGTGCCGTGCACGCGGCGGATGGCCACGCTGTCGACGCTGTGGGGGGAGGCATATGACGTCCGTTATCCGATCCGCGCCGGCAAGCAGAACGTGCTGGTCAAGGTGGATACCGGCTTCAATGGCGCCTTCCAGGCCCGTGGAACGCTGCCGGCAGCGCCGCCGGCGTCTGCGATCCGGCGCAAGAACGTGATCACCACTGCGGGCAGCGAAGACATCCAGTACGTAGAGGCGACCACGCCGGTGATGATCGGCGAGGAAGTACTGAACCTGCCGGTGGATATCGGCCTGGCACCGGGGCCTGACCCCCTGTTCAACCCGGACTGGCGGGTGGGTTTCGCCGCGACCCAGCGCTACAGCCTGTACATGGACGTTGCCGGCACCTATGGCTGCCCGGTTGCCATTGCTGCCGCGCCGCCGCTGCTGCCACCGAAGCCGGCTGCCGCGCCACCCGCCGGCGGCTGATCGCAGCTACAGGGTCTGCAGGAACGCCTCGATGTCCTGCAGGTCCTGGCGGCTGAGCCCGCGCGGCCGCAGCAGTGGATCAGGTGCAGGGAAGGGCGCCGCATCGGCCGCAGGCGAGGCCGGTGCGCGCGGGCGCGCGCCGCCGACGTTGTAGAACGCCAGTACGCCCGACAGGCGCGGGATCAGGCCGTTGTGCATGTACGGCGCGGTGCTGGCCACGCCACGCAGCGAGGGCGTGCGGAAGCGGCCACTGTCGGCGGGATCGCCAGTGACTTCGTAGCGGCCCAGGTCCTGGCGTGGGCGTCCGTGGAAGTGCAGGCCCAGGTTGTGGAAGCCGTTGTCGGTGAGCGCGGCCCCGCTGTGGCAGTTCATGCAGCCGGCCTGCGTGCGGAACAGGTGCAGGCCGCGCAGCTGGGCATCCTCCAGTGCACCCGCATTGCCACGCAGGAAGCGATCAAAGCGGCTGTTGCGTGGCGACAGGCTGCGCTCGAAGGCCGCGATGGCCTGGCCGAGCTGGGCGGCATCGATGCGCGGTTGCGCGAACACCTCGTTGAACGCACGGCGATAGGACGCGTCGCGGCGCAGGCGGCGCACGGCGCCCTGCGCGCTGAAGCCCATTTCGATGGGATCGGCGATGGGGTGCAGGGCCTGGTCTTCCAGCGTCGCGGCGCGCCCGTCCCAGAACAGCGGTGATGCGTGTGCGCTGATGGCAACGCTGGGTGCGTTGCGGCGGCCGGGTTGGCGGTCGTGGCCGAACGATACGCGGCGGCCATCGGCCCAGCCCAGATCGGGATCGTGGCAGCTGGCACAGGCCAGTTGCCGTGATTTCGACAGGACCGGATCGAAGAACAACCGGCGCCCCAGCGCGACCTTGGCCGGGGTGGATGGATTGCCTGCAGGATCGACCGGTGCCGGCAACGGCGCGAGTTCCTGCCAGGCAACACCGGGGTCGACCTCCGGCGCGGGCCAGCGCGTGCTGGGGCTGCTGTAGAGTGCGCGCAGGCAGGCACCGTCCGGGCGCGCGGGCAGCACATCGGGGCAGGGCGTGTCCCGCGCGGGCGCAGGCCCGCCCGCGCTGCCCAGCAACAGGGCAGCGACGGGCAGGGCCAGGCGCAGTGGGTGCAGGCGCTTCATCGACAATGGCCCGGCAGATGCCTGCCGGGCCGCCGGCTCAGAACGAATAGCCCATTTCCAGCCAGAAGCTGCGGCCAGGTTCGAAGTACATGGTGCCGGCGGCGGCACCGCTGGCTGTGGTCAGGTTGCTGCGGTTGAGCACGTTCTGCACTTCCACCCGCACATAGGCTTCCTGCCCGCGCGGCAGCTCCCGCCGGTATTCCAGGTTGGCATCCCAGGTCCAGCTGCCGGAGAAGCGGCGCGTGGTGAGGTTGCGTACGCTTTCGCCGTCGATGACTTCCAGCGCGCCCTCGGTGGTGCCTTCGAAGCCTGCGCGGTAGCGGAAGAAGTTGTTCCAGCTCAGGCCCCAGGCTGGAATGTCGGTGCGGGTGCTCAGGCGTGCGCTCCAGGGCCGCAGGTACTGGGTGGCGGGCAGTTCATAGCGGTACATCAGCTTGCCATCCAGGCGCACGCGCTCGAACAGGTCAGGGTGGTCTTCGTAGCTGTTGTAGTTGCGGTTCACATCGGTGTGGTCGGCCGAAAGCTGGAAGCTGTTACGGGTGCCGGCAAACTCCCACGGGCGCTGCGGGCTGACCGACAGCGTCCATGTCTGCGAATCGCTGCGGCCTTCATTGGTGTATTCGAAGGTGTTGAGGTTGTAGAGGTCGCGGTCCGGGCTGTCGACCTTGCGGCGCAGGATGTCCTTGCGGCTGCTGCGGTCCACGTACTTCAGGTGGAACTGCAGGCCGAACGCCTGCTGGTCCACGCCCAGGGTCCATTCGTCGGTGTAGGGCGAATCGACATCGCTCAGGCGGTTGGTGGCCACGTTCCTGGTGCTCTTGGCATCTTCCCAGCGGGTGCTTGCGCTGGTGCGGTCCAGCGTGTCGCGCAGGCGCTCGCGGCCATCGCGCAGCAGGTAGCTGTAGAAGCTGCGCCCGTAATAGCGGTTCACGCCGGCGTTGATGACCGTGCGCTGGTCACCCAGCACATCCCACGACGCGGCCAGGCGCGGTGACACGTTGGTCTGCTTCCACAGGTTGTTGCGGTCCAGGCGCAGGCCGGGACGGAGGTTCCAGTTGCCGATGCGGATGTCGTCCTGCAGCCAGGCTTCGTACTCTTCGCCGCTCACCTCGAACTGGCCGGCATGGAACAGGAACATGCGCTTGAAGTACTGGCCGGTGCCGCCGCTTCTGGTCGGCGACAGTGAGCAGCTGAAATCATCCACGCTGCCGTCGGACAGCGTGCAGCTGCGAGTGGTGGCGGTGCTCAGCAGTACCCGGTGGTCGTTCAGGCGCTGGTAGTCGCCATCGCGGCGCTGCACGCCGGCACCGAACTGCAGGGTATGTTCACTGCTGCCCAGCTGCAGCGGTTCGCGGTCGGCCACGAATCGGTAGCCGATGCGGCGGTCGTGCTGGTCGATATTGCCCCAGCTGCCCTCCGTGCTGATGCCGGACACGCCCCAGTCGAAGTCGTCGGAGATCAGCCAGTTGCGCATGTAGTCCAGGTCGCCGCGGCGGCTGGTTTCCACCTCGCTGTAGTTCAGGGTGTTGCGCAGGGTCCAGGCCGTGCCGGTCCAGTTCGCGCGCAGGCTGGCAGTGGGCCCGCCGGACTTGATGCTGAAGTACGAATCGCGCGAGTTGGAGATGAAGTAGACATCGTCGGTGGGCGCGTAGGACAGGTTGGCACCGAGCTGCAGGCCTTCGCCATTGCTCCAGTCCAGGGCCACCGTGGCGCTGGTGTTCTCGCGCGTCTGGGTGCGGGTGTTGACGTCCGCGCCGGTGGTTTCACGGCCGCCGGCGTAGGCGCGCAGGGGGATCTCCGAGCGCGTGCGGGTAAAGGTGCCGATGATGCCCAGGCCGCCGCGCGTGCGTCCTTCCAGCCGCGCGCCGACGCGGTACTTGTCGTACTGCGGCTGGTATTTGTACGTGTCGGATTCCTCGAAGTTCTCCTGCTGCGCGTCGTTGGCGATGATGCTGTCCCAGGCCGAGCGGGCCATGCGGAACCAGACCTTGCCATGCAGGCCGTCGGTTGCAGAACGGCTGCGCGCGTCCACGACGCCGCCCAGGAAGTGGCCGAACGAGGCCGGCACATTGGCGTCGTAGACGGTCAGCGATTCCAGCAGGTCCACATCCACGGCAATGCCCTGCGCGCCGCCGGGCACATCGAAGTTGTGCGCGGGGTTGCCGTTGTCGGGCGTATCGGCCGGATCGAGATCGTTGTTGATCGTGGCGCCATCGAGCAGGAACAGGTTCTGGTAGTACGGCGCGCCATTGATGCTGAAATCATCGGGGCGGATCTCGCCCATGTTGCGGCTGCTGCGGTTGGTATCGCTGAACTGCACCGCCGGGTTGCTGCGCAGGGCCGTGGCGATGTCCCCGTTGCCCTTTACCTGCGCATCCAGGGCATCGGCATCCAGGGTGACGCCCTGGCCGAAGGGCAGCGCCTGCGGCAGCGCCACCTTGCCATCGGACGCCCCCACGCGCAGCGGCTGCGTCTGCCGCGTGGTCTTCGCGCCCTGCAGGGTGTAGCTGCCATCGGCCCGGCGCACTGCACGCAGGCCCGTGCCCTGCAGCAGCGTGCTGAAGCCTTCGTCCACGCCCGCTGCCGCATCGACTGGCGGCGCGGTGCGGCCCTGGGTCAGCGCCGGATCGAAGGACAGGGCGACGCCATGCTGGGCGGCAAAGGCGCTCAGCGCACTGCCCAGCGATGCCGAGGCCGGTGCGTTGGCGGGCTGCCCGGCGGGCGCGGTCTGGGCGAAGGCGGGCGTGGCAGCCAGGGCGATGGCCAGCAGGCTGTAGCGGAAACGGGGTGGGATCACAGGCATGGAGGGAGCCGGCAGAAGAAGGATTCACTTCCTCTGCCACGCAGGATCGAAAAAAGTGTCATTGCGTCGAGGCGGCCGCGCGCACGCGTACTGTCAGGCCCTGATCGATGCGCAGCGGATAGGTGGCGGCCAGCATCGACAGGCTGCGCGGCAGGTCATCCAGCGGGAATGCGCCGGACACCGGCAGGGCCGCCACGGTGTCATCCACCCGCAGCCAGCGCCGGTGGTAGCGGCCCAGTTCATGCAGCAGCGCCTGCAGCGGCAGGCTGTCGGCCACCAGCATGCCGTGCAGCCACGCGTCGCTGCCAGGCGCAGCGGCCTGCGGTGCGGCCAAGCCGGCGTCCCCCCAGCGCAGTTGCTGGCCGGCTGCAACGCGCTGCGTGGCACCGGCGGCGGCGGTCACCTGCACCGCGCCTTGCTGCACCACCAGCAGGGTGGCATCGTCGAACAGGCGCACGTTGAAGCGCGTGCCCAGCGCCTGCAGCATTCCCTGCGGGGTAGCCACCCGCAGGGGCCGCGCGGGGCGGTGTGGATCGGGCGCGGTGTCGATATGGATCTCGCCGCGCCGCAGCCGCAGCAGGCGCTGCTGGCCATCGAAGGCGATATCGACGGCGCTGGCCGTGGCCAGGTGCAGCACGCTGCCGTCGTCCAGCACGCGGCGCAGGCGTTCGCCCACGGCGGTGCGCACGCTGGCGTCCCAGGCCGCATCGTCGTACAGGCGCCAGGCCAGCCAGCCGCCCAGCGGCGCCACCAGCAGCGCGGCAACGCTGCGCAGCACGGCGCGGCGCCCGGACGATGCAGGGCGCTGCAGCGCGCCATGGGCGAGGGCGGGTGGCACCAGGCCACTCAGCGCCAGCAGCCGCTCCGCACGCTGCCAGGCGCGTGCGTGCTCGGGATCGGCATCGTGCCAGCGCTGCCACTGCGCACGCTGCATGGCATTGCCGTCCTCGTGCAGGCGCATCAGCCAGTCGGCCGCCTGTTCCAGCACACGGGGCGACAACGCCCGTTCGCCTGCAGCCTCCACGCCCATCGTCAGCAGGCGTGTGCCAGGCAGCCCATCAGGGCGCGCTTCATGTGCCGCTTCACCGTGGACAGCGACAGCCCCAGCTGCTCACTGATGGCCTCGTAACGCAGTCCATCGAACTGTGCGAGCAGGAACACCCTGCGCGCCATCGGCGGCAGGCCGTCCAGCATCGCGTCGATCTGCTGCAGCGCCTCGCGCACCAGCGACTGTTCTTCCAGCGACGGCAGCACCGGATCCGGGAACTGCGCCAGGTACTCCAGGTAGGCGCGCTCCAGCGCCTGGCGGCGGAACCAGTTGGCCGCCAGCCCGCGCGCGACGGTGGTGAGGAACGCCCGCGGCTCGCGCAGCGCGGCCAGATCGCGGCCCTGCAGCAGCCGCGCGAAGGTGTCCTGGGTGAGGTCGTCGGCCACATCGCGATTGCCCACGCGGCCGCTCAACCAGCCCTGCAGCCACCGGTGGTGGTCGCGGTACAGCGTGCCCAGTTGCTCGTGGTGTGCGTGCATGCGGAAGGCGCGGTCGCGCATGGATCGAAATGAGAATGATTCGCAAGTATGGCATTGGCGAGCCCGCCATGCCAGCCCTGGCGCGCGGCTTGCGCTGGATCAACGCGCTGCCTACGCGCCCGGGCGCATGCTTGCCACAGGCTGACCAACCCGATGGTGCAGTCGCAGCCACCCTTGAAACCGGGTGGGGCAACCGCATCTTCCCTGCATCGCCGGCGCGGGCCGGCACTGATGACCGATGAGGATTCGCAATGCGGATGGACAAGCTCACCTCGCGTTTCCAGCAGGCGCTGGCCGACGCGCAGTCGCTGGCCGTGGGCCGCGACAACAGCATCATCGAACCGGCACACCTGTTCAGCGCGCTGCTGGACCAGCAGGGCGGCAGCACGCGTCCGTTGCTGGCCCAGGCCGGCGTCAACGTCCCGGTGCTGCGCGAGCGCCTGGCCGAGGCGCTCGATGCGCTGCCCAAGGTGTCCGGCCAGGCCGGCAACGTTTCGATGGGCAATGACCTCGGGCGCCTGCTCAACCACACCGACAAGCTGGCCCAGCAGAACGGCGATGCCTTCATCGCCAGCGAGTGGTTCGTGCTGGCCGCGCTGGAAGACAGCGGCACGCTGGGCATGGCGCTGCGCGCCGCCGGCGCCGACAAGGCGCGCCTGCAGGCCGCCATCGACAAGCTGCGTGGCGGCGAGAACGTGCAGTCGGAAAACGCCGAAGAACAGCGGCAGGCGCTGGAGAAATACACCATCGACCTGACCGCGCGTGCCGAGAGTGGCAAGCTCGACCCGGTGATCGGCCGCGATGAGGAAATCCGTCGCACCATCCAGGTCCTGCAGCGCCGCACCAAGAACAACCCGGTGCTGATCGGCGAACCGGGCGTGGGCAAGACCGCGATCGTGGAAGGCCTGGCCCAGCGCATCATCAACGACGAAGTGCCCGAGGGCCTGCGTGGCAAGCGCGTGCTGTCGCTGGACATGGGCGCGCTGATCGCCGGTGCCAAGTTCCGCGGCGAATTCGAGGAGCGCCTGAAGGGCGTGCTCAACGACCTGGCCAAGAGCGAAGGGCAGATCATCCTCTTCATCGACGAGCTGCACACCATGGTGGGTGCGGGCAAGGCCGATGGTGCGATGGATGCGGGCAACATGCTCAAGCCGGCGCTGGCCCGTGGCGAGCTGCACTGCGTGGGTGCCACCACGCTGGACGAGTACCGCAAGTACATCGAAAAGGATGCCGCGCTGGAGCGTCGCTTCCAGAAGGTGTTCGTGGGTGAGCCGTCGGTGGAGGACACCATCGCCATCCTGCGTGGCCTGAAGGAAAAGTACGCGGTGCACCACGGGGTCGAGATCACCGATCCGGCCATCGTTGCCGCCGCCACGCTGTCCAACCGCTACATCACCGACCGCCAGCTGCCGGACAAGGCCATCGACCTGATGGACGAGGCCGCTTCGCGCCTGCGCATGGAGATCGACTCCAAGCCGGAGGAGCTGGATCGCCTGGAACGCCGGGTGATCCAGCTGAAGATCCAGCGCGAGATGCTGAAGAAGGAAAAGGACGACGCCTCGCGGCAGCGCCTGGCCGATCTTGAGAATGACATCGACGGCCTGGAGCGCGAGTTCTCCGACCTCAATGAAATCTGGAAGTCGGAGAAGGCTGCGCTGCAGGGCGCGACGAAGATCAAGGAACAGGTGGAGCAGGCCAAGCTGGACCTGGAAGCCGCACAGCGCCGCCAGGATTTCGCCCGCATGAGCGAGATCCAGTATGGCCTGCTGCCGCAGCTGGAAAAGCAGTTGGCTGCTGCGCAGGAACTGGATGCCCACGACTTCAAGCTGGTGCAGGACAAGGTCACTGACGAGGAGATCGCCGAGGTTGTTTCGCGCTGGACCGGCATCCCGGTCAACAAGATGCTCGAAGGCGAGCGCGACAAGCTGCTGCGCATGGAAGAGGTGCTGCACAACCGCGTGGTCGGCCAGGAAGAAGCGATCAAGGTCGTCTCCGATGCCGTGCGTCGTTCGCGTGCCGGCCTGTCCGATCCGAATCGTCCGGGTGGCTCGTTCCTGTTCCTCGGCCCGACCGGCGTGGGCAAGACCGAGCTGTGCAAGTCGCTGGCCGAGTTCCTGTTCGACAGTGCCGACGCGATGATCCGCATCGACATGAGCGAGTTCATGGAGAAGCACAGCGTGGCCCGCCTGATCGGTGCGCCCCCGGGTTACGTGGGCTACGAGGAAGGTGGCTACCTGACCGAGGCCGTGCGCCGCCGCCCGTACTCGCTGATCCTGCTGGACGAGGTGGAGAAGGCGCATCCGGATGTGTTCAACATCCTGCTGCAGGTGCTGGACGATGGCCGCCTGACCGATGGCCAGGGCCGCATCGTGGACTTCCGCAACACCGTCATCGTGATGACCTCCAACCTGGGCTCGCACCAGATCCAGGACATGGGCAGCGATGACAGCCCGGAGGCCTACATGCAGATGAAGGCCGCGGTGATGGGCGTGGTGCAGGCGCACTTCCGCCCGGAGTTCATCAACCGCCTGGACGACATCGTGGTGTTCCACCCGCTGGACAAGCAGCAGATCAAGCAGATCGCGCGCATCCAGATGCGTGGCCTGGAGCGGCGCCTGGCCGAGCGTGGCTTGAAGCTGGTGGTGTCCGATGCAGCGTTCGACCTGCTCGGCAACGTGGGCTTCGACCCGGTGTATGGCGCGCGCCCGCTGAAGCGCGCGATCCAGGCACAGCTGGAAAACCCGTTGGCGCAGAAGATCCTCTCGGGGGCCTTCGTCAACGGCGACACCATCGAGGTCGGCAACGATGGCGGCCACCTGGTGTTCGCCAAGGCTTGATGCGGGTGCAGTGCAGAACGGGGGGGGGGGGGGGGGGGGGGGGGGGGGGGGGGGTTGGGGGGGGGGGG
>NZ_JACVTT010000111.1:0-13061 GCF_016624665.1 Stenotrophomonas sp. S39
CCCCCCCCCCCCCGGGGCGCGCGGGGGGGGGGGGCCGCCCCCCCCCGCCCCGGCATTGCCGATCAGGGTTTGTCGCGCACCAGCGCCTCGGCCTCGACCACGCCGCCATCCTTGCCATGCAGGTACAGGTGCATGTCCTGCTGCGGGTAGGGCAGGTTGATGCCGGCCTTGTCATAACCCAGCTTGATCTGTTCCAGCAGGGTGACCTTGGTGCCGAACTGGTCGGCCGATTTCACGTAGCAGCGGATGCCCAGCTTGATGGCGTGGTCGCCCAGTTCGTACACCACCACGTCCGGCTCGGGCGTAGACAGCACGCGGCTGTCGGCCTTCATCAGCGCGATGGCGGTTTCACGCGCCAGCTGGATGTTGTCCTCGTAACCGATGCCGATCACCAGCTCGACGCGGCGGGTCGGTTCTGCGGTCAGGTTGATGATCGGCGCGGCGGTGATCAGCGTGTTCGGAAGGGTGGTGTGCTGGTTGTCGGCGCCGGTAAGAACGGTCTGGAAGATGCGCACTTCGCGCACGGTGCCGGTCTGCCCGGCCACGGTCACCACGTCACCCACGCGGAACGGGCGCAGGGTCACCAGCATCACGCCGGAGGCGATGTTGGACAGCGAATCCTTCAGCGCCAGGCCAACCGCGAGGCCGGCCGTGCCGAGTACAGCCAGCAGCGGCGAGATCGGCACGCCGAGCGTGGCGATCGCCAACACCACCACGATCACCAGCGCCGCTGCGTAGACCACGTTGCGCAGGAAACTGCCCAGCATCGGATCCACGCCCATGCGTGAGGTGGCACGCGGCATGGCGTTGGAAATGCGGCGAGCGATCCACAGGCCAATCAGCAGTACGACGACCGCAGCCAGCAACGGCAAGCCATAAGTCTCGAGCAACCGCTCCCAGTCGAGCGAGTGGAACCAGGTCGTGGCGGGGGCGGTGACAGCAATCATGCGGGCTCCTTTGCAGCAGTCGTCATGGCGTATGCGGACGCCAGAAACAGGCACGCCCCGCAGAGGCGGGGCGCGCATGCAGCTGCAGTATGGGCGGACGCCAATGAAAGCGACGTCAGCCCATCAATGGATCAACCATTGGCCTTGTGCTTGGCCAGGCGCAGCCAGGTGTCGACCACGGTATCCGGGTTCAACGACAGCGACTCGATGCCTTCCTGCATCAGCCACTCGGCCAGATCCGGGTGGTCGGACGGGCCCTGGCCGCAGATGCCGACGTACTTGCCCTTGGCGCGGGCGGCCTTGATGGCCATCGACAGCAGCTTCTTCACCGCCGGGTTCCGTTCGTCGAACAGGTGCGCGACGATCGACGAGTCGCGGTCCAGGCCCAGGCTCAGCTGGGTCAGGTCGTTGGAGCCGATCGAGAAGCCATCGAAGATCTCCAGGAACTCATCGGCGAGCAGTGCGTTGGACGGCACTTCGCACATCATGATGATCTTCAGGCCGTTCTCGCCCTGCTTCAGGCCATTCTGTTCCAGCACCTCGACGACCTTGCGGCCTTCTTCCAGGGTGCGCACGAACGGAATCATGACCCAGAGGTTGTCCAGGCCCATTTCGTTGCGCACGCGCAGCACGGCCTTGCATTCCAGCGCGAAGGCGGCCGAGAAGCTCGGATCGACGTAACGGCTGGCGCCGCGGAAGCCGATCATCGGGTTCTCTTCGTGCGGCTCGTAGTTGCTGCCGCCCACCAGGTTGGCGTACTCGTTGGACTTGAAGTCCGACAGGCGCACGATCACCGGGTTCGGCGCAACCGAAGCGGTGAGGGTGGCGATGCCTTCGGCCAGGCGGTCCACGTAGAAGCTGACCGGGTCACCATAACCGGCGATCTTCTCGTCGATCTTCTTCCTGGTGGCCGCATCCTGGCGGTCGTATTCCAGCAGCGCGTTCGGGTGGATGCCGATGTGGCTGGCGATGATCATTTCCAGGCGGGCCAGACCGATGCCGGCGTTCGGCAGCTGGCCGAAGTCGAAGGCACGTTCCGGGTTGGCCACGTTCATCATGATCTTCAGCGGTGCCGGCGGCATGTTGCCCAGATCGGTGGTGGTGCGCTCGAAATCGAGCTTGCCTTCGTAGATGAAGCCGGTATCGCCTTCAGCGCAGCTGACGGTGACCTGCTGGCCATCTTCGATGACCTTGGTGGCATTGCCCGAACCGACCACGGCCGGCACGCCCAGCTCGCGCGCGATGATCGCGGCGTGGCAGGTACGGCCACCACGGTTGGTGACGATGGCCGAGGCGCGCTTCATCACCGGCTCCCAGTCGGGGTCGGTCATGTCGGCGATCAGCACGTCGCCCGGCTGCACGCGGTTCATGTCTTCCAGCGTCTTGACCACGCGGGCGGTGCCCGAGCCGATCTTGGCGCCGACGGCACGACCTTCGGCCAGCACGTTGCCGCCCTTTTCAGTCAGCGCGAAGCGCTCGATCTGGGTGGCGTGGCTGCGCGACTTCACCGTTTCCGGGCGCGCCTGCACGATGAACAGCTTGCCGCTGACACCGTCCTTGGCCCACTCGATGTCCATCGGGCGGCCGTAGTGCTTTTCGATGACCAGGGCCTGCTTGGACAGTTCCTGCACATCCTCGTCGCTGATCGAGAAGGTGTTGCGCAGTTCGGCCGGGGTATCTTCGATCCTGACGCGCTCACCCGGTACATCCGAGTACACCATGCGGATCGCCTTGCTGCCGAGCGAGCGGCGCAGGATCGCCGGCTTGCCGGCCTGCAGGGTGGGCTTGTAGACGTAGTACTCGTCCGGGTTGACCGCGCCCTGCACGACCATTTCGCCCAGGCCGAACGACGAGGTGACGAACACCACGTCACGGAAGCCGGACTCGGTGTCCAGGGTGAACAGCACGCCGGAGGAGCCGACGCCCGAACGCACCATCAGCTGCACGCCGGCCGACAGGAACACGTCTTCGTGCTTGAAGCCGTGGTGGACGCGGTAGGCGATGGCACGGTCGTTGTACAGCGAGGCGAACACTTCCTTGACCTTGTGCACGACATCGTCGGCACCGGTGACGTTGAGGAAGGTTTCCTGCTGGCCGGCGAAGGACGCATCGGGCAGGTCTTCGGCGGTGGCCGAGGAGCGCACTGCAACGGCCACGTCGCCGCCGCCGTTGTCGGCGCTCAGCGTGGCGTAGGCGCTGCGGATGTCCTGGTCCAGCTGCGGCTGCAGCGGGGCATCGATCACCCAGGTGCGGATTTCCTTGCCAGCGACGGTCAGCGCATTGACGTCCTCGACGTCCAGCGTGGCCAGCTTGTCGAAGATGCGCTTGGACAGGTCGTTGTGGGCAATGAAGTCCTTGAAGGCTTCAGCGGTCGTGGCGTAACCGCCGGGGACGGAGACCCCCAGACCGGCCAGGTTGCCGATCATTTCGCCCAGCGACGAATTCTTGCCGCCTACGCGGGCCAGATCGCCCAGACGCAGTTCGTGCAACCACAGGATGTTCTCGTTCAAGCGCGATGCTCCGTTTGGCCATCGCCCGAGGCGGGCTGAATGGCCGCGTCCGTAGGAAGAAGCCGATATGATGCCGGTCGCAGTACCGTCGGCACAAGCTTGTGCTGCAACCATTTTCAGCTTCAGAGGGGTGAAAACCGCCTATGTCGACCATCCGTCCGGTGTTCTACGTTTCCGATGGAACCGGTATCACCGCTGAAACCATTGGGCATAGCCTGCTCACGCAGTTCACCGGGTTCAGCTTCATCACTGATCGGATGTCGTTCATCGACGACCCCGAAAAAGCCCGGGAAGCCTGTGCCCGGATCCAGGCAGCGGGCGAGAGGTACCAGGTCCGGCCCATCGTGGTGAACTCCTGCGTGGACCAGAGCCTGAGCCTGATCCTGGGCGAAAGCGGGGCCCTGATGCTGGACGTGTTCGCCCCGTTCATCGAGCCGCTGGAGCGGGAACTGTCCAGCCCGCGCCTGGCCCGGGTCGGCCAGGCCCACGGCATGGTGGACTTCGAGACCTACCACCGCCGCATCAACGCGATGAACTTCGCCCTGACCCACGATGACGGCATCGCGGTGAACTACGACGACGCCGACGTGATCCTGGTGGCGGTGTCGCGCGCCGGCAAGACGCCCACCTGCATCTACCTGGCCCTGCATTACGGGGTGCGCGCGGCCAATTACCCGCTGACCGACGAGGACCTGGAAAGCGACCGCCTGCCGCCGCGGCTGAGAAACTATCGTCGGAAACTATTCGGCCTGACCATCGACCCGGACCGCCTGCAGCAGATCCGCCAGGAGCGCCGGCCGAACTCGCGCTACGCCAACCTGGACACCTGCAAGCGCGAGGTGGCCGCCGCCGAGGTGATGTTCCAGATGGAGCGGATCCCGACGCTGAGCACCACCCATACCTCGATCGAGGAGATTTCCAGCAAGGTGCTGGGCACGCTGGGGCTGCAGCGCGAGATGTATTGACCGGAACCACTCCCTGTAGAGCCGAGCCCACGCTCGGCTGCTCTTCCGCCAGACCCCGGTGGCCCAGCCGAGCGTAGGCTCGGCTCTACAGGCGTGAGCGCCGGCGGCGCGGCGGCGGTTGAACGCCCCCCTTTGGCCGGGCCCGTGCAGCCCCCACGTTGTAAGGCCAACGTGTAGGATCGACCCATGGCCCAAGCCTCGCCCCGCACCGAACGCATCCCCCGCCTGAGCCGGCTCAGCTGGCTGATGGGCCTGTATGCGGAAAACTACCGGCATCTGGTGCGCCTGTTCGCCCCGGCCGAACTGACCGCCGGCAGCTACGTCTCCTCCGTGGGCGACGGCCTGGACGTGCGTCTGGATGTGATCGAATGCCACCGCTACACGGTGGAGCTGCGCCTGACCTACGACCTGGCCGACCCGGTCACCGGCGAGCCGGACCCCTCGGCGTACGTGCGCCTGTACCGCGATGCCCGCCAGGCCGAGACCACCCACTGCTACGTGGGCCGCCGCTGGCAGGACACGATGGGCCTGTACCCGCCGCCGGCGGAGCTGATCAGCCACCGCATGCGGATGAACACCTTCCTCGGCAAGTGGCTGGAATACCTGGCCGAGCGCGGCCACGGCGTGGCCACCCTGCGCCGCGACCCGGAGGGCAGCGCGGCGCTGCCGGCCGAGCGCCGCCTGTCGCTGGTGCGCTGATCGGCCATAATCCGGGGCTGACCTGCCGCTGGATGCTGCCCCATGCCGTATACCCCGATCGTCGCCACCCTGGGCTATGTGCTCTCGCCCGATCGTCGCCAGGTGCTGATGATCCACCGCAACACGCGGCCCGGTGACCACCACCTGGGCAAGTACAACGGCCTGGGCGGCAAGGTCGAACCGACCGAGGACGTGGCGGCCGGCATGCGCCGCGAGATCGCCGAGGAAGCCGGCATCGACTGCACGGCCATGCGCCTGCGCGGCACCATCAGCTGGCCGGGCTTCGGCAAGCACGGCGAGGACTGGTTCGGCTTCGTCTTCGTCATCGACAGCTTCGAAGGCAGCCCGCACGGTGGCAACCACGAGGGCACCCTGGAGTGGGTGGACGTGGACAAGCTGGACACGCTGCCGATGTGGGAGGGCGACCGCAACTTCCTGCCGCTGGTGTTCGACGCCGACCCGCGCCCGTTCCATGGGGTGATGCCGTACCGGGATGGGCGCATGCAGAGCTGGGCGTTCAGCCGGCTCTGAGGTTGTTCGGGTAGTGCCGGCCACTGGCCGGCTGACGGACGCCGCGATGTTGCCGCCCAGCGGCCGGCACGACCGGGTGCGACCGGTCGGCACGTGCTTCGGGATATTAATACCCGGATGATATTGACGTTTCAATATTACCCGGGCAATATTCGCGCATCGTCCCGGATGCCACCGCCATGCCTGCGCAGGAACTTGCCCCTTTCAGCTGTTTTGATGGCCATCGCCTGGTCGTTTCCGGCACCCCGGCAATGGCCGCGCTGGCGCTCAAGCAGCTGCGCGCCGACAACGCTGCCGGGCCGCTGCAGGTGTTCGACAACGCTACCGGTCGTACCCATGATTTCGACACGCGGGGCAGCGACGCGCAGTTGCTGGCGCGCGTGGCCATGGCGTTTCCGGTCGCACCTGCTGCCGGGCCGGAGTCGCCTGCCGAAGCGCTGCCCGCCGCACCGCGCGGACGCGGTCGGCCCAAGCTGGGCGTGGTGGCGCGCGAGGTGACTCTGTTGTCACGCCATTGGGCGTGGCTGGCGGAGCAGCCGGGTGGGGCGTCGGTAGTGCTGCGGCGGCTGGTCGAGGCGGCCAGCCGCGAGGGCGCAGACAAGGATCGCCGGCGCCGCGACAGCGAGCGTGCCTACCACTTCCTGCAGACCATCGCAGGTGACCTGCCGGGGTTCGAGGAGGTCATCCGTGTGCTGTTCGCGCACGACCGTGACCGATTCCTCGCGGCGCTGCAGGCGTGGCCGGAGGACGTGCGCCGGCACGCGCTGTGCCTGGCCTTCGATGACGGCGCCGAACGCACCAACAGCTGACCTTTCATCCCGGCGGTGAGCCGCTGCTTCAACTGACCGCGGGCCGCAGCCCGCCCTGACTGTGCGTGCTTTGCTGGCGGAAACGCCGGGCAGGGCAGCGCCTTGCCCAAGGAATGCCATGACCATCGCCGCACCACCGATCGCCGCAGCCACCCCGTCGCTGTGGAGGACCTACCTGGCCCTGCTGGTGCCCATGCTGCTGACCAATGCGCTGCAGCTGGCGGCCGGTACGCTGGACAACATCTACCTGGGGCACCTGCTGGGAACGCAGGCGGTGGCGGCTGCCGCTGCCTTCTTTCCGGTCTTCTTCCTGCTGCTGGCCTTGGTGATGGGCCTGGCAACGGGGGCGATGGTGCTGATCGGCAATGCCTGGGGGGCGGGTCAGCCGCAGCAGGCACGTGCCGTGGCCGGCAGCGCCATCGCCCTGGTCCTGCTGCTGTCGGTGCTGGTGCTGTGCGTGGGCAGCACGTTCGCGCCGGAGCTGATGGCGGCCTTGGGCACACCGGTGGCCATCCTCGGCGAGGCCACTGTGTATGCGCGCGTGCTGCTGCTGGGCGCGCCGGTGTTCTTCCTGCTGTGGCTGGCCACGGCGGTCAGCCGTGCGGTGGGCGATGCAAAGACACCGCTGCATGCGCTGCTGCTGGCAACCGTGCTGGGACTGCTGTGCACGCCGCTGCTGATCCTGGGCTGGGGCGGACTGCCGCGACTGGGCGCTGCCAGTGCAGCGGTGTCGGCAGTGTTCGCCTCCGCCGTGGCGCTGGGCTGGTTGCTGTGGTGCTGGCGCCGCCTGCGGCATCCGTTGGCGCCGGGCCGCGCGCTGCTGGGGGCGATCCGTTTCGATGGGCAGCTCGTCCGTCGCATCCTGCGGATCGGCGTGCCGGCGTCGCTGCAGATGTTCAGCCTGGCGGTGGCGGAAATCGCGCTGCTGGGATGGATCAACCAGCACGGTTACCAGGCCACGGCGGCCTATGGCGCGGTCAACCAGTTGATGAGCTGGGTGCAGCTGCCGGCGATGTCGCTGGGCATCACCGCCACCATCCTGGCGGCCCATGCATCGGGGGCCGGGCGCACGGCACGGCTGCCGTCCATCGCCCGCGTCGGTGTGTTGCTGGCGCTGGTGCTGCTGACTGCGGTCGTACTGCTTGTGGTGCTGCTGGCGCCGTGGCTGGTCGGCCTGATCCTGGATGCAGCCGAGGTGCAGGCACTGGCCACGCTGCAGCTGCGGACGGTGGTGTGGGGCGTGCTGGCAATGGCGCCGATGGCGGTGCTGGTGGGGGTGATGCGCGGCAGCGGAACGGTGCTGTTGCCCGCCTTGCTGGGCATGGCGGCGGTACTGCTGCTCGAGCTTCCGCTGGCGATGTGGCTGCAGGCAACGCAGGGTCTGCCGGGGCTGTGGCTGGCCTGGCCGCTGGGATTGCTGGCGATGCTGGTGATGCAGGTGGCGTGTTTCGGCCGCTGGCGGCGAAGGTTGCCGGCGGCTGCCTGAGCGTTGCTGCCGATGTTGCCGGCCAGCGGCCGGCACTACCGGTTGCGGCCCGGCGGGGTGGTTCAGCGCCGGTGCGCCAGCAACAGGTGGAAGTGCTTGTCGCGCGCCTGCCCGTCGTTGCCCGCCGCCGTTTCCCGGTGGCTGCGCCAGGCCGAGACATTGAAGCCGGCTACCCGCAGGGCCAGCTCCACGGCATCCAGCTCATGCAGCTGGAAATCGGCGGCGAACGGCAGGCTGCGCATGAAGGCGGCATCGCCGAACGCCAGGCACAGGCGGCCACCACGGCGCACGACGCGCGCCAGTTCGTCCAGCACCGGGGCCAGGTTGGGCCAGAAGTACAGCGTGTTGACCGCCAGCGCCGCGTCCACCGACGCATCGGCCACCGGCAGTGCGTGGGCATCGCCGTGGCGCAGGACGGCGCGATCGGCCAGGCCGGTGCCGGCCAGGTGCTGGTTGCCGGCATCGACCATCGCCGCGGACAGTTCAATGCCCAGGTAGCGGCTGTCAGCGCCCTGCAGCAGCAGCGGCGCAAAGGCGGCATTGCCAGGCCCGATCTCCAGCACCTGTTCGCCCGGCGCCACCGCCAGCAGGGTGATGGCGGCCCGATTGAGCTCGCCATTGCTGCGGTTCATCGATTCGCCCACGGCCAGCGCGGCTTCGCCGTGGGGGTGCCGCAACTGCGCGGCCAGGGTGCGTGCGTCCAGCATCGACAACGTCCATGAAAAAGGAATCGGACGTGGCGTCGGCGGGTCCGCCGGTGACCATAGCGCCGGGTCGGCAACTTGGGAAGTAGGGAAACCCCTCGTCGAGGTGATCAGCAAATGGCCAGCGTCGCAGTCCCTGAGACCAGGTTGTCCACAGGGGGTGTGGATTACGCGTGGGCAACTTTGTGGATAAGCCCCGACAGGCGCCACCCCCCTAGGCTGTCAAGATGGGTGGCCAAAAATTCACCGCTGGTGATGAGCGGTGACGGGCGGGTGAAGGTCGTCGTCGGTCCGCGCTGTCGCCAGCAGCGGCGCTCGCGGTACCCTGTCCGCCTTGATCCTCCGTGAGACCCCATGAAACGTCATTTCTCGATGCTGCGTGAGTTCCAACTGGCGGACTGGTTCACCTTGGCCAACGCCTTCTGCGGCACCGGGGCCGTGTTTGCCGCCATGCGCTTCCTGCAGGACGGCGAGCGCGGCTACCTGATGTTCGGCATGGCGCTGATCCCGCTGGCCTTCATCTTCGACGCCCTCGACGGCCGCATCGCGCGCTGGCGCAAGTCCAGTTCCACGCTGGGCCGCGAGCTTGATTCGCTGTCGGACGTGATCTCCTTCGGCGTGGCCCCGGCGGCGCTGGCCTATGCCTGCGGCATGCAGGGCGGCTGGGACTGGCTGGTGCTGAGCTACTTCGTCTGCTGCGGCGTCAGCCGCCTGGCCCGTTACAACGTGACCGCCGAATCGCTGTCCGGCGACGAGGGCAAGGTCAAGTATTTCGAGGGCACGCCCATTCCCACCAGCCTGGCGCTGGTGATCGTGCTGGCCATTGCCGCCGGCACCGACGCCATCGGCCACAACCTCTGGTTCGGGCAATGGCAGCTCGGCCCGTGGCAGCTGCACCCGATGGTGCTGCTGTTCGCCCTGTCCGGGTCGCTGATGATCAGCAAGACCCTGCACATCCCCAAGCCATGACCCAGCCCAGCGGAGGCCCGCGATGACCAGCTCGGCCCACGACGCCGGCAGCAGCGATTTCGAGAACCTGTCCCGCCAGTACTTCGGCGCCTGGGGCGATGCCCTGCGCCATGCCGCCACGCCGGGCGCACCGGCCGGGGACGACCCGGGCAGCTGGCAGCGCCTGTTCGACTGGTGGGGGCAGCTGTTGCCCGAGCAGGGGCAGGGTGCCCCGGAAGATGCGCTGCGCCGCTTCCGCGAGCAGGCCGGCAGCTGGTACGGCACCATGCAGGAAGTGGCCGCGCGCTTTGCCGGCCGCGACGCCAGCAGCGCCGACGTGGCCCAGGCCTGGCGCGAAGCCGTGCAGGGGCAGGGCGATGGCATGCTGCAGGGCGCACGCGGCAGCACCCAGGCCGGTGCCGCGCTGCCCGAGTTCGCTGCCTGGCTGCAGCAATGGCAGGTGCAGGCGGGCCCGTGGCTGCAGAGCCCGGCGTTCGGCCCCGGCCGCGAGCACCAGGCGCGCTGGCAGACCCTGCTGCGTGCGCAGGAGGAATACCAGCAGCATTCGCGTGCCTACGTGGACCAGATCAAGCAGGCGCTGGAAGAGGCCTTCGACCTGTTCGAGAAGCGCCTGGCCGAGCACGAACAGCCGGGCAGCCAGCTGACCAGCGCACGGGCAATGTTCGACCTGTGGATCGAGGTGGCCGAAGAGGCCTACGCCAAGGTTGCCCTGTCCGAGGCGTTCCAGCAGGTCTATGCCTCGCTGGGCAATGCGCAGATGCGCCTGCGTGCGGGCCTGCAGCGCGAGGTCGAGCAGGTGAGCGAACGCATCGGCCTGCCCACGCGCAGCGAGATGGACGCCGCCCACCGCCGCATCGCCGAGCTGGAGCGCAGCCTGCGCCGCCTGCAGGCGCAGGTGGCGATGCTGGCGGGTACCGCCGAGGTCGACCCGGTGGCGCAGCCCGCCCCGGCCAAGGTGAAGCCGGCCGCGCGCAAGGCGGCGAAGAAGGCCGCGCCGGCGAAGAAGTCCGCCGTGGCCAAGCCGGCTGCCAGGAAGGCCGCAGCAAAAAAAGCACCGGCGAAGCCCGCCACACGCCGCACCACTGCGCGGAAATAACGACCGATGAAAGGACCGCTGGGCTTCAACGCCGATGACCTGATGCAGGAAACCCTGGCCATGCAGCGCAAGCTGATGGAAGGGCTGAAGCTGCTGCCGCAGGTGGAGGACGTGGATTATGGCGCCACTGCCCGCGAGGAAATCTGGCGCGACGGCAAGGTGGTGCTGTACCGCTTCGTGGGCGAGCAGGCGCCGAGCCGCAAGCCGCCGCTGCTGATCGTCTACGCGCTGGTCAACCGGCCGTACATGGTCGACCTGCAGGCGGACCGTTCGCTGGTGCAGAAGCTGCTGGCGCTGGGCCAGGACGTGTACGTGCTGGACTGGGGCTACCCGGACCGCTCCGAGCGCTTCCAGACCCTGGAGGACTACCTGCTGCGCTACATCGATGGCGCGGTGGATGCGCTGCGTGCATGCAGCGGTGGGCCGGTGGACATGCTGGGCATCTGCCAAGGCGGCGTGTTCGCCCTGTGCTATGCCGCGCTGCGCCGGCCCAAACTGGGCAACCTGATCACGATGGTTACCCCGGTCGATTTCCATACCGCCGACAACATGCTCTCGCATTGGGCGCGGCAGGTGGACGTGGACCTGCTGGTGGACACGCTGGGCAACATCCCGGCCGATCTGATGAACGCCAGTTACCTGATGCTCAAGCCGTTCCGCCTGAACGTGCAGAAGTACGTCGGCCTGCTGGACATCCTCGATGACAAGGCCGCGCTGGAGGATTTCCTGCGCATGGAGAAGTGGATCTTCGATTCGCCGGACCTGGCGGGCGAGGCATTCCGCGACTTCATCAAGCAGTTCTACCAGGGCAACGGGCTGGTGAATGGCACAGTGCGGATCGGCGAGGAAGCGGTGGATCTGTCGCAGGTGACCCTGCCGGTCCTGAACATCTATGCCGAGCAGGATCATCTGGTGCCGCCGGATGCCTCGCGGGCCATGCGTGGGCGCTTGGGCACGGCGGATTACACCGAATCCAGTTTCCGCGGCGGGCACATCGGGATCTACGTCTCCGGCCGCGCGCAGCGCGAAGTGCCGGCAACGATCGATGGCTGGCTGAAGGCCCGTGACCCGTAGAGTCGAGCTTGCTCGACTGCACCTGTAGAGTCGAGCCATGCTCGACTGCCTCGGAACGATGATGACCTACCGTATTCCGTTGATTCTCGCCGCACTGCTGGCAACGCCGCTTGCCCACGCCGCCCCCGGCCCGAAGGCGCAGCGCGAGATCGCCCAGCTGATCGGCAGCCTGGATGGTTCGCAGTGCCGGTTCCAGCGCAACGGCAGCTGGCATGACGCGGCCGAGGCGCGTGCGCACCTGCAGCGCAAGTACGATTACCTGCTGAAGAAGGACAAGGTGGACAGCGCCGAGCAGTTCATCGAGCGCGCGGCCAGCCAGAGCAGCATGAGCGGCAAGCCTTACCGCATCCAGTGCCCCGGGCAGGCTGAACAGACCGCCGCGGCCTGGTTCGGCACCCGCCTGCAGGCGCTTCGCCAACGCACGCCGTAGACATGGCCCGGGTGTAGAGTCGAGCCACGCTCGACTGTGCCTTCTGATTCCCGAGGAGAACCGCCATGAACACCACGCCACGCACGCTGTCGCGTTCGTTGAACGATCGCATGATCGCCGGCGTGATGGGCGGCATCGCCCATCGCTTCGGCTGGAACCCGACCCTGGTGCGGATCGTGTTCGTGTTGATCTCGATCGGCTCGGCGGCTTTCCCCGGCATCCTGATCTATCTGATCCTGTGGCTGCTGATCCCGAACGAGGCCGATTGAACGCCGCCTCCCGGCCCTGGCCCCTCTGGCTGCGCGCGCTGCAGGTGCTGGGCGCGGCCTGGACCGTGCCCAATACGCTGATCGGTGTGATCGCTGGGCTGGCCGGCCTGTTGGGCGGGGCGAAGCTGCGCTGGAGCGGGCGCGACTGTGCGCTCATCTTCGATCACTGGCCCTGGGGGCCGGGTGGGGCGATCACGCTGGGCAATGTGATCCTGCATACCGGCCATGACCTGGGCATGTCGTGCCGCACCTATGCGCACCAGGCGGGGTGGGGCGTGGAGCCGCTGATCCGGCTGGATGACCACGAGCGGGCGCACGTGTACCAGTACCTGGTGCTGGGGCCGCTGTACCTGCCGGTCTACTTGCTGTGTGGGGGCGTGAGTGCGCGCAACCCGTTCGAGCGGGCGGCGGATCGTTACGCCCGGTTCGGGCATGGCTGGTGGCCGTAGTATCCCGCCAACGGCGCAGCCCCTCGTGGCTGGGGCGCGGTGATTCATGGGGGCTGGCCGGGCAGGTGGATTGCGCAGGGGACGCTGCAAGTACGTCCCTGTAAGCTCGGTCGCCGCATCCAT
>NZ_JACVTT010000112.1:0-12952 GCF_016624665.1 Stenotrophomonas sp. S39
GCGTGGGGGGTGTTCCCCCCCCCCCCCCCCCCCCCCCGGGGGCGCGGGCCCCCCCCCGCCCCTGGCGGGTGAACCGGCTGTGCTGGCACCTTCACTGTGATGCCACGGCCCTCGCGCCACGCTCCGGGAAAACGCCCGGAGCGCGCCAATGGAACTTACCCAGGACGTATCGATCCTGCTGCGCGTGGCCGCAGCGATGCTGTTCGGCGGTGTGCTGGGCGTCGAACGCGAGATGGGCAAGCACGCCGCAGGCCTGCGGACCCACATGCTGATTGCCGGGGCGGCGGCGCTGATCGTCGGCCTCGGTGATTCGGTGGCCGAGCACTTCCAGCAGGAGCGCTACCGCGACCTGCTGCAGGTCGACCCGGTGCGCCTGATCGAGGCGGTTGTGGCCTGCGTCGGCTTCGTTGCCGCCGGCACCATCCTGCGCGGCAACCGCGAGGACCAGGTCAGCGGGCTGACCACCGCCAGTTCACTGGTGATGGCTGCGGCCATCGGCATTGCCGTGGGCATCGGCAAGTATGTGATCGCCATCGGCGTCAGCGTGCTCTGCGTACTGGTGCTGGCGGTGATCCGGCGGGTGGAGAAACGGTTGTGAGTGTTCTTCAGATAAATGGTATGACCAATAATCCGTCTAGCCCTATGGTCTAATAGGCTCTGCGCACGATCGACGGTTCAATCTGCGTCCAGTGGCCTGCTGCTCTTCCTTATTGGTACGACCAATAGGAATGAAGGCCACGACGAACCACCGCAAGCGGTGGTGAACCCGTCCCCAGTCGAGAGCCTCCATGCAGCCCTGGCAACACCTGTACGACCCCGCCGGCAACCTGTGGTTGTCGAGCCTGATCGCGCTGCTGCCGATCGCGTTCTTCTTCATTGCCTTGGCCGTGCTGCGCATGAAGGGGTGGCTGGCCGGCACGCTCACCGTGGCCATCGCACTCGGCGTTGCCCTGCTGTTCTACCGGATGCCGCTGGCGCAGTCGCTGGGTGCGGCGGGCTACGGCTTCGTCTACGGCTTGTGGCCGATCGCGTGGATCATCATCGGCGCGGTGTTCCTCTACAAAGTCTCGGTGAAAACCGGCCAGTTCGACATCATCCGCGCCTCGATCCTGTCGGTCACCGAGGACCAGCGCCTGCAGATGCTCATGGTCGGTTTTGCCTTCGGCGCCTTCCTGGAGGGCGCGGCCGGCTTCGGCGCGCCGGTGGCCATCACCGCCGCGCTGCTGGTCGGGCTGGGCTTCAAGCCGCTGTATGCCGCTGGCCTGTGCCTGATCGTCAATACCGCGCCGGTGGCGTTCGGCGCGATGGGCATCCCGATCATCGTCGCCGGGCAGGTCACCGGCCTGGATGCCTTCGAGATCGGCCAGATGGCCGGGCGCCAGCTGCCCTTCCTCACCGTCATCGTGCTGTTCTGGATCATGGCCATCATGGATGGCTGGCGCGGCATCCGGGAAACCTGGCCGGCGGTGCTGGTGGCCGGTGGTTCGTTCGCCATCGCCCAGTACCTGACGTCCAACTTCATCGGCCCGGAACTGCCCGACATCACCGCGTCACTGGCCTCGCTGGTCTGCCTGACCCTGTTCCTGCGCCGCTGGAAGCCGGTGCGCATCTTCCGTTTCGACACCGCCACCAGTGCCGAGGCCGCCGCGCAGGCGCTGGACGCACCGCGCTACAGCGTCGGCCAGATCGCCAAGGCGTGGTCGCCGTTCCTGATCCTCACCGCCATGGTCACCCTGTGGAGCATCAAGCCGTTCAAGGCCTTGTTCGCAGCAGGCGGCCCGCTGCAGGGCTGGGTGCTGAAAATCCCGGTGCCGGGGCTGGACCAGATGGTGCAGAAGATGCCGCCGATCGTGCCGGCACCCCTGAGCTACGACGCGGTCTACACGTTCGACTGGTTCTCGGCTACCGGCACCTCGATCCTCCTCGCTGCAGTCATCGCCATCCTCGCCCTGCGCATGCCGGCCAGGGCCGCCGTGCAGACCTTCGGCGAAACCGTGCGCGAGCTGCGCGTGCCGATCTACTCCATCGGCATGGTGCTGGCCTTTGCCTTCATCGCCAGCTACTCCGGGCTGTCGGCCACGCTGGCGCTGGCACTGGCCCACACCGGCAAGGCCTTCCCGTTCTTCTCGCCGTTCCTGGGGTGGCTGGGCGTGTTCCTCACCGGCTCGGACACATCCTCCAACGCGCTGTTCTCGGCGCTGCAGGCGACCACCGCGCAGCAGATCGGGGTGTCTGACGTGCTGCTGGTGGCGGCCAATACCACTGGCGGGGTGACCGGCAAGATGATCTCGCCGCAGTCGATCGCCATTGCCTGCGCCGCGGTGGGCCTGGCAGGCAGGGAATCGGATCTGTTCCGCTTCACAGTCAAGCACAGCCTGATCTTCACCACGATGGTCGGCCTGATCACCCTGGCCCAGGCCTACTGGCTGACCTGGATGATCCCCTGAGCCATGTCGGGCAGGCTGACCCACCGCTGCATGCTTCGGGCGACAATGGCGCCATGAGCATGCAACGGGTTTCGGACAAGGTGGCCGCGCAGCTGCGCGTGCTGGTGCAGGAGCAGCAGCTGAAGCCGGGTGACCGGCTGCCGGCCGAGCGCGCGCTGGCGGTGCAGCTTGGGGTTTCGCGTACCGCGCTTCGCGAGGCGATCGCGCAGCTGGCCAGTCAGGGGCTGCTGACTGCCCGTGTGGGCGGCGGTACCTACGTGGCCGAGCCGGCCGCGCGGGCCCGGCAGGCGCTGGACGAGCCGCTGGCGCCGTACCTGCCGCTGTTCCAGGGCGATCCGGAATACCGCTTCGACGTGCTCGAGATCCGCCACGCGCTGGAAGGTGCCACTGCCTGGCATGCCGCGCTGCGTGCCACCGACGAAGACCGCGCGCGCATCGCGCAGGCCTTCCAGACCATGATGGATGCGCACGGCAAGGATGATCCGGCCGGCGAGGCCGAAGCCGATGCGGCGTTCCATCTGTCCATCGCCGAAGCCTCGCACAACCTGGTGCTGCTGCAGGTGATGCGCGGGCTGTTCGAGCTGCTGCAGACCAACATCTCGCAGAGCCGCGAAAAGCTCTACACCTCGGCCCGCACGTTCTCGCCGCTGTCCGACCAGCACCGCGAAATGATGGATGCGGTGCTGGCTGGCGATGCCGAACGCGCGCGCGCCGCCGCGCACGCCCATCTCGCGTTCGTGCACACCACGCTGCGCACCCTCGACGACAACGAGGCCCGGCGTGCACGCGCCTCGCGCCTACCTTCTCCGCATGGCTGATTACTTCCGGTTGACCCCATGATCATTTCCGCCTCCACCGATTACCGTGCCGCAGCGCGACGCCGCCTGCCGCCGTTCCTGTTCCACTACATCGATGGCGGCGCGTATGCCGAGCACACGCTGAAGCGCAATGTTTCCGATCTGTCCGACATCGCGCTGCGCCAGCGCATCCTGCGCAACATGTCCGACCTGAGCCTGGAAACCGAATTGTTCGGCGAGACGCTGGCGATGCCGGTGGCGCTGGCCCCGGTCGGCCTGACCGGCATGTACGCACGGCGCGGCGAGGTACAGGCCGCGCGTGCGGCCGACAGTCGCGGCATTCCCTTCACCCTGTCCACTGTCTCGGTCTGCCCGATCGAAGAAGTGGCGCCGGCCCTCCAGCGGCCGATGTGGTTCCAGTTGTACGTGCTCCGCGACCGCGGCTTCATGCGCAATGCGCTGGAGCGCGCACAGGCGGCGGGCGTGACCACCCTGGTGTTCACCGTGGACATGCCGGTGCCCGGCGCGCGCTATCGTGACGCGCATTCGGGCATGAGCGGTCCGAATGCCCCGCTGCGCCGCTTCGGCCAGGCCATCACCCATCCGCAGTGGGCCTGGGATGTTGGCCTGTTCGGTCGCCCGCACGACCTTGGCAACATCTCCGCCTACCGCGGCAACCCGACCGGGCTGGCAGACTACATCGGCTGGCTGGGCAGCAACTTCGACCCGTCCATTTCCTGGAAGGACCTGGAGTGGATCCGCGAGTTCTGGAAGGGCCCGATGGTGATCAAGGGCATCCTCGATCCGGACGACGCCCGCGATGCGGTGAAGTTCGGTGCCGATGGCATCGTGGTGTCCAACCATGGTGGCCGCCAGCTGGACGGCGTGCTGTCCACTGCACGCGCACTGCCGGCCATTGCCGATGCCGTGCAGGGCGATCTGAAGATCCTGGCCGATTCGGGCATCCGCAACGGCCTGGACGTGGTGCGCATGCTGGCGCTGGGCGCCGACACCGTGCTGCTGGGCCGTGCCTTCGTCTATGCGCTCGCCGCACAGGGTGAGGCCGGCGTGGCCAACCTGCTGGACCTGATCGCCAAGGAAATGCGCGTGGCGATGACCCTGACCGGCGCGCGTCGCATCGCCGATATCGGCCGTGACTCGCTGGTGAGCCTGCCATGAGTGGCCACGACGCCGTGCTGGCGCAGTTGCGCGATGCGGTCGGCAGTCGCCACGTACTGACCGGCGACAAGGTCACGCGGCGCTTTCGCCGCGGCTACCGCTTCGGTGATGGCCCGGTGCTGGCGGTGGTGCGCCCGGGCACGCTGCTGGAACTGTGGCGCGTGCTGCAGGCGGCAGTGCAGGGTGGGGCAGCGATCATCCTGCAGGCGGCCAACACCGGCCTGACCGGCGGCTCAACCCCGGACGGCGACGACTACGGCCGGCCGATCGTGCTGGTCAGCACCCTGCGCCTGACCGGCATCCAGCTGTTGAACGAAGGCCGCCAGGTGCTGTGCCTGCCAGGCGCAACACTGGACCGCCTTGAGCAGACGCTTGCACCGCTGGGGCGCGAACCGCATTCGGTGATCGGCTCGTCCTGCATCGGCGCTTCGGTGCTCGGCGGCGTCTGCAACAATTCCGGCGGCGCGCTGGTGCGCCGTGGCCCGGCGTACACCGAGCTGGCACTGTACGCGCAGGTCGATGCGCAGGGCACATTGCAGCTGGTCAACCACCTGGGCATCGCGCTGGGCGATACCCCGGAGCAGATCCTGCAGCGCCTGCAGGACGGGCAATACAGCGCGTCCGATGTGGGTGACGGTGAGGGCCGCGCCGCGTCCGATCCACGCTATGCCGAGGAGGTGCGGCGGATCGACGCCGATACGCCCGCCCGGTTCAACGCCGATCCCAGCCGCCATTACGAAGCGGCCGGTTCGGCGGGAAAGCTGGCCGTATTCGCCGTGCGCCTGGATACGTTCGAAAAGGAAGCCGCCGAGGTCTTCTACATCGGCAGCAACCGCACCGCCACGCTCACCGCCATCCGCCGCCAGCTGCTGACCGGTTTCGAGCGGCTGCCGATTGCGGGTGAGTACATCCATCGCGATGCCTACGACATTGGCGAGCGCTATGGAAAGGACACGTTCCTGTTGATCGATCGCCTGGGCACCGCGCGCGTGCCGGCCGCATTCGCGCTCAAGAGCCGCGTCGATGGCTGGTTCGAGCGACTGGGCCTGCGCGGGGTGACCGACCGGATGATGCAGGCACTGACCGGCCTGCTGCCCTCGCATCTGCCGGCGCGCATGGGCGAGTTCCGCCAGCGCTATGAACATCACCTGCTGCTGAAGGTATCGGCACAGGATGCCGCGGAGACCGAACGCTGGCTGCGCGAGTGTTTCGCCAACCACGAAGGTGGTTTCTTCCGCTGCACGGCCGAAGAAGGGCGCAAGGCGTTCCTGCATCGCTTTGCGGTCGCCGGTGCGGCGGTGCGCTACCGCGAAGTCCACCGTGCGCAGGTACAGGATATCGTGGCGCTGGACATCGCCCTGCGCCGCGACGACGCGGACTGGTTCGAATCCCTGCCGGCCGACATCGACGGGCGCCTGCTGCACAAGCTGTACTACGGCCACTTCCTCTGCCATGTGTTCCACCAGGATTACATCGCGCGCAAGGGCGAAGACCCGATGGCGATCGAGCACGCGATGTGGGCGCTGCTGGACCAGCGCGGTGCCGAGTACCCGGCCGAACACAACGTCGGCCACCTGTATCCGGCCAAGCCGGCACTGGCCGGCTTCTACCGGCAGCTCGACCCGAGCAACACGTTCAATCCGGGTATTGGCCACACCTCCAAGGCGAAGGGGTGGGGGAGCTGCGACTGCAACGGGCATTGAACATCTCCTGCGTTACCATCGCTGCATTCGCAAGGATGCGCTGCTGCGCAGAGGATGCCTGATGAGCCATGCCCCCGTTTCCCGAGCGCTGTCTGCCGCGCTGCTGATGATGCCGCTGATTGCTGCGGCGGCCGCGCCCAGCGCAACCGGCAGCCGCCTGGAAGCACTGTCACCCGTGCCCGCTGCTGCAGACAGTGCGGCGGACGGCGCCCGCTACTGCACCGAGGACCGCGCCTGGTGCGCGCAGGCGCTGCAGGCCGATGAGCCGCCGTTTGCCACGCTGATGGTGGAAGAAACGATGAGCGGCGCACGCGAACCGCTGAACCGTGCGGTGACCGTGGCCGTGCCTGAAGGCGCACGCCTTGCGGTGTGGCCGAACATCATCCGCCTGCCTGCCCACCGCGTGGAAGGCACTGAGGTGCAGGATGTGCTGGTCGCCGCGGTCGTGCAGCAGGAGGGAAAGCCTGCCTGGCTGCACGTGGGCCAGGTTCGTCACCTGGCCGATGATGTGCAGACCGACAGTGATCTGCTGGTGGTGCCGTCGCAGGCGGGGGCCAGCCTTGAGGTGCAGCCCTCCACCGATGCCCTGCCACAGTTGAAGTACCGCAGCGGCGAGCGTGCCGCGTGTGCCGCCGACCGGGTGTTCCGCAGCGTCGGCGGGAGCTACGTGCCCGACAGGCCGCTGCCGGCCTGTGCCAAGGTGGCCGGCCTGCCGCAGGCCCTCTAGGGCGCGCGGTTACTCGCAGCGCGCAGCGGTGATGATGTTGTTCTTGTCCATGTAGACCCGCAGGCGGTCCTGGCGGATGTCCTTGGTGGTGATGGTGGTCGGGCCGATCGGATTGACCAGGCCCGCGCCGCTTTCACGCGACAGCCGGCGCATGTTCTCTTCATTGCCCGGCTGGCCTACGGCCCACCCCAGCTGGCTGGCGTCGCAGAGGCCCGTGCCCTTCACCTGCGGGCCGGGCGTGCTGACACAGGCCGACAGCAGCAGCGGCGTGGCAAGGGCGGCAAGGGCGAGGCGGGCGATGCTGACTCGGGTCATCGGAACGGCTCCAGGGCGCATGATGGCGCCACCATAGCACTGCGCCCACGCTGTCGGCATGCGTTGGATCAAGGCGCGGCGTTCACGGCGCGCCGGCCGGGCCGCGCTTGATCGCTTCCCACACCGTGTCCACGTGCGCGCGCAGTGCCGGCGCAGCCGATGCCAATGCAGGATCGTCCTGGCGCTCGCCACCGAAGGGCGCGTCGCCCTCCACCTCCACCAGCGATTCGCCCCGCACTTCGTAGTACTGCTCCCCCTGGCGAAGGCCGATGCGCAGCTGCTGCGGGTCCACCCCGCCGCCACAGAAGCTGTGGCTGGCCAGGGTCAGCTCAGCGCGGCCATCGTTGTCGAGATCGGTTGCCGTCACCTGGTCCAGGAAATAACCCGCGTCCAGGTCCAGGCCTTCGCATTGGATCGGGTCGTCGACGCTCCACCGCGACGTCCAGGGCGCCGCCTGGTCCGCACGCCGGTACAGTTCCGCGCGCAGGGTGATCTGCTCCACCGGATCCTCATCACCTTCGGCGGGCATCGTGCTCTCGCTGCGGGAAAGCAGCAGCAGGCCTGCGCCGTCGATGTCGTGGAAGGGCAGCTGCTTCAGCAGCGTCCCCGAATGGAGATCTTCCAGCTCCGCTTCGGGCATCGGTGGGGTGACCGTGAATGCTGATGACGCGTCATGGGAACCACAGCCCGTCGCACTCAACAAGAGCATGCAGCTGAGCGTGAAGCCGCGGAGGCACGTCGCCGCAACGCCAGGCCTGGCGGGTGCCATCACGTCCTGGCCCGGACTCGATTTCATGGAGGGAGCTGTCATATCGGCGATCATCGAACAGGTACCCCGCTTCTGTCATTCATCCTGGGCCCTGCAGGCCACGGCCGGATCCAGTCCGGCCGGGCCGCGATACGTCGCCGTGCTGGGATCAAAGTTCAGCTGGATCTTTTCGGTGCGGACCGCATCGCCGCGGCCCTGCGGGCAGTTCCGCGTCGCTTCCAGTACCGGCCACGTGGCATGCGGCATGGCCGGAGCGGTCAGTGTCGTGAACTTTCCTTCCAGAAGCCGGATGTAGGTTCCGTCCCTGCATTGGGCGAGGACCAGCTTGTCGGTCACGTCGATATCGCCATTGCTGCTGCCGGCGTAGGTCAGGATGGCATCCTTGCGTCCATCCTTGTCCAGATCCGGCGTATCGCTCAGCGAGGTCTTTCCCTGTTGGCCGCTGTACGGGCAGCCTTCATCGTCGCCGGGCGGGCAGGCGCTGACGTGCTTCCCTTCCAGGGGAAGCAGCTCGATCCGATCATCAAGGGCGACCGCTGCGCAGGCGCGGTCCAGGGCTCCGGCGGCAGGCGGCCTGGCAGCGCAGGTGGCGGCCAGGCAAAGGCCGGCCAGCAGCGGGGCGGCTTGAAGAACGGAAGGCATTGTCATACTCCCGTGGTACCGAAGTGGAAGGCGCTGCGGCCAAGCCTGACTGATGGCGACGTCGTCGTGGTGTGTCCACAAGGATGGTCGCCGCACCCTCGATGCAGCCTGCCGTCCGTTGAGTCCATTGGGGCGTGTCCTGTCTGACTCAGCGTACGACCAAGGAGAAGCGCAGTAGTGACCTGCTGCTGCGCCGCCGGTTTGGCCATGCGGTTGCCGTTCCCACTGGTGGGTTGGCAGCAGAACGTCAACCCAATGCCGGCGGCGACTGGTCTGCGGCCCAGATCCAGAAGGTGTCACCCCAGTCGCTGTTGATGGCGGGGAACACATCGCCTTCCTTGAAGAAGCGCCGACTGCCTTGTGCAGGCGTGTACCACCAGCCGGCCACAGGCACCGGCTTGCCGGCGGCGACTCGGTCCGGCCGGCGGTCCGGTCGATCCGTGCCGGCGTAGCTGCCGTCGATATCCTCGAATTCATCGGCAATGCGTTCGACGAAATACCATTCGCAATCCTGCTGATCGAAGGACTCGGAAGCGATGACTGAGGGTGCCACTTTCGCCACGTCAGCCTGGACGTCGGACCAGCCGTAGGGATCCAGGTGCCGGTTTGCATCGAGGAAGCGATAGAAGGCTTCGGTATCCCCCCACATGCGTTCTCGACCGATCTGCTTCAGAACGGCTCGTCCAATATCGTTGGGGGCCATGGCCGGGCAGAGTTCTCCGTACCCACCGGTCCATGCAAACTGAAGCGAAGCCATGGGGTCGTTCTTGGCGACGTAGATACCCGTGCGCGGAGGAACCTGATTGGTCCGCACGACAAAATCTGTACGGACACGGAATTTTGGAATTCGATGTGAGTCGATCACGCCCTTGTTCCACAGCAGCCAGAATGAGAAGTCATTCGCGACCGGAGGGCGAGCGACTATGCCGGAGATCTCCCGTGCATAGGTGAAGACGCTTTCGGCGCTGTCGCGGAACAATTTTTCCTGTTCCGGTGTCGCCCACGCCATCTGGTAGGCGTACTCCTCCAGCATGCGAGCACATTGGTGCTCGCCTGCACCTCGATACCGCTCGATCGAGCGCAGCGCTATGTCTTCAACTACGCATTCCCGGAATTCCATCAGTGCAGGGTACGCATACGTCGAAAAATGCGACGCCGTATCCTGTGATTCCCAACCCGCCAAGGCTCTGCCAGCTGTATCCAGATGCGAGCGCTCATCAAGCATCTGGTCGGTCATGGCCAGCAGGCCATCGATCTGAGGCAGCAGGCCCTTCAGATACTCCATCGAGGTGAAATGATGGATAAGGGCGGCTTGGCGCTTGTGCCACGGATTCAGTTCCAGATATTGAATTTTCATGTTCAGCGGTTCATTTTCTGGCCGGAGATGTTCGGCAGGCCCAGCTTTACATCATTCATTTGAGTGCCAAAGTCCGTTGTCCCCCAGCCGGTGTCCATTGGGCCGAGAATGCGGGGGTTGTTGATCTTGGTCCGCAGGCTGACGTACTTCACCTGCTCATGCGGGGGTAGCAACTTCCACTTGTCATAGGTCATGCTGCTCCTGGTCATGGCACCGGTTGTTTCATTGACCGCGTAGTACTCCGAACTGTCGGCCAACGTCCTCTTTCCCGGCGTTCCGGCAGCGTCGTACTCAAATGCGGCATCGAACTTGATCTGCTCGTAGCCGCCTTCAAGGTGGTGATCGGGCAGAGTGTCTTTCTTCTGGGCAGATGCCGGACCGCGCCATACCTTCAGTTCTTCACCTGCCTTCAATTCATAGACGACGAACTGCCCATTGGGGTTCCAGTCAGGCCAGACGGCCAGATTCTTTCGCCAGGTGGCCCTCGGGTCGGCTGACTTCATGATCGTATTGAAGACTTCTTCGGTAACCCAGTCCGCACCGGCGCTGAAGTTCGCCGGTGAGACCACGCGATAGAGCTTTGCTGGTCCCTTGATGGTATCGGCGCGCATGCCTTTGGCGAAGCTTTCGATCTGGCCATTGGTCAATTTCGGGAAGCCCTTGTCCGCCATCTCGTCGACACGTGCACGATGATCAGCGGGCTTCAACGGCATATTCTTCGTTGGCTTCCCCTTGCCAAGCCACGACGGGGACGGATCAACCCGCCGCATCAATGAAACGGCATGCGCCTCGGGCAGCGTGCCGGTGAAATGGAAGTTGCCCGCGTTGACGATGCCGCGGCGCTGTACCAGGTCTTCGAATTCAAGGCGCTTGATGATGGCATCGAGAATGTGCTGTACGGGCGCCAGCACCTGGCCGATGTAGTTGTCTGCAATCTTCCGGATGCCAACGACGAGGTCGATGGTCTCCTGTGCGCGGCGCCCCACCAGCGGGATATCGGCGACCTTGCCCAGCAGGTTGCGCATCAGCAGTACCGCACGATCAAAGGCCTTCAGCAGCTGTGCTTTGGTCACCAGTCCACGCACGACACGGGTCTGCTTTGCCAGCTCATGGAACACGCGGTCCCAGCGCATGGCTTTCCAATACTTTGCGACCTCGCGTCGGCGCAGAAGCGTGATGACCCAGCTCATGGCCTCATCGACGGCGCGGACAAGATGGTTCAAGCCGAAGCGGCGGATGAAGAGGAAGAAGATCTTCAGCACACCCTTCAGCAGAGAGCCCAGTGTGGGGATCAGGCCGATCAGGGTCAGGACAAGCGCGATCCACGCCCATGAGTTGCTCTTGTCGTCGTTGATCTGCTTGCAGTTGGCAATGATGTCCCGGACGTCGCAGACCTGGTCCACGCCGGGGATCATGGATATGGCGGTATCAAATACGATCTGTCCGGTGGTGCGTTCCTGGTTGAAATCACCCTGGATTGATTCCCACAGCCACACGAAGACATTCTTGCCGCCATCTACAGCGCTCTTGTACTGCTCGCTGATGAAGGCAAGTGCTTCGCGAAGCTGCTGGAGTGAGACGGGGGCTGCCTGGTTCGGGAGATCTGCGCGCGGATCACCCATGACCGGTGCCCTGCTGGGGAGAGACGATCAACTCCAGGTCAGGCCACTTGTCTTCCGGGTCAGGTTTGCGGGGTTCATACACAACCTTTTCCACTTCCTGCTTCTGGATGGGCTCGTGGTGGGCCTTGCCCTGATCATCCAGCTCGCCCTTGATGACGGAGCCGTTCTTGAAGTGAATTTCGTAAGGGGTGCCTGCCATGGCCTGTTGTGTCTCCACATCGCGGTAATCCAACGCGATCCAGTCGGGAATGTCCTGAAGCCCTCCAGGAAGCGGAGGAATGAACGGGGCAGAGCTCTCTCCCCCCATGAACGGATGCTCACCCGCCTTGACCTTGAACTCACCCGGGCAGCTGAACGTGATGTTCCCGCCTTCCAGCGTGATCGCACTGCTGCCGGCCTGCAGCACCACCTTGGTCTGGGCCAGCACGTCGATGCGGTCGTCGGTGGCGGTGATGGTCAATGCCTGGTCGCTCAGCAGCTCCAGCTCGCCATCGTTGGCCTGCAGGCTGACCGGCCCCTGCGCGGCAATCACCCGCAGTGGGCCGCTCTGCGCGAACAGCGAAACATGCTCGCCGGACACGGTGGCGATGGTCTCGCCGGCGCTGACGTGCAGGTCCTGCTGCACGGTCATCTGCAGGTTCTGCCCGGCATAGGCCACGGCGCTGGCCGGGGTGGTCCAGGCCACATGGTGCGGGGCTTCGGCCAGCAGCAGCGGTTTGCCCAGTCGTTCCACCGGCTGCTCGCCGGGGCTGCGGCCATCGCTGCCGGGCTTCATCGCGTTCTGCCCGTTCACGTCGCCGCTGTAGCGGCCCTGCGCCTGCGGATCGATCTGCTCGCGCAGCTGTTTGGTGCGCTCGAACTCGGCCAGGCCCGGCACCTGCTGCTGGCCCAGCGTCTGCTGCATCTGTTCCAGGCTGCGCTCGGCACCCTTCAGCTGCGACACCACGCTGGCGTTGTCCATCACCGTGGAGCCGGCGCGCTGCTGCAGGCTGGCCGACAGCAGCAGGCCTTCGCCGGCGTGCACGTTGCCCCAGCCCTGGGTGGCCAGCTCGAAACCTTCGCCGCGCAGGGCGCCGCGGGCAGTGTCCTGGTGGGCGATGAGGTAGCCCAGCTCCAGCCGGCTGTCGGCCAGCGAGCTGTGCAGGCGCGTGCGCAGCTGGCCGGGCGTGTCGTCGATCACCCACTGCTGGGTGCCGCTGCCGTCATGGGCCTGGGTATGCAGGCCGCTGAGCACGCCGGGATGGCGGGCGTTCTCGTCGATGCCGCCGCCAAAGGGCGGGGCCACTTCGCCGTTGTACAGCTGGCCGGTGATGCGCGGCTGGTCGATATCCCCGTGCAGGAATTCCACCAGCACCTCGGCGCCCACGCGCGGCAGGAAGGCGGTGCCCCAGTTG
>NZ_JACVTT010000113.1:0-12560 GCF_016624665.1 Stenotrophomonas sp. S39
TGGCGTGGATCTACCGGTAGGTGCCGACCGTTGGTCGGCACGCTCTGGCCGTGCGCGAAATGCATCCACGCGTGGCGTGGATCTACTAATCCCAGAACACGGTCAGTACGCGGTGCCCTTCCGAGGGCACGGGGGCATCAATGTGCTGCCCATACGGCCAGCCTTCGCCAACGCCGTCGCACTCCAGGCCCTGCAGCCAGCCTTCCACGGTTGCGGCGTCGGCGCGGGTCAGTACGTGCACGTTCTCGGCGGCAGGCCATTCGCTGTCGTCTTCCAGTGCACTGCCCCAGTCCTGGTGCAGGCCCACGTACACGCCCTCCACTTCCGGCTTTGCGGCTATCGCGGCCAGGCGTGCGTACAGCTCGGCAATCGGCGGGCGGCCGTAGCCCCACTGGTTCGGTGCGATGCACTCTTCGAAATCGTTGCCTTCGAAGTACGCGGCCAGCGGCACCACCGGCAGGTGGTCCGGATCGCGGGCATCGAGTCGTTCCAGCAGGTCCAGCAGGTGTTGGCGGGAGGACATGAAGCGTTCCTTGCAGTGGGGGGCCGCGATTGTATCCAGCGCTGTCAGTAGATCGGCGTCACCTTCATCTGCGGCAGCGGGCGCGGTGCACCGTCGGTCAGGTCCGGGCCCAGGTCTTCCCACGTGCGGCCCTGCTCCACCATCTGCGCCCACAACTGCTGCGACCCGCGACGCTTGTCTTCCGAACCCAGCTTGTACGACGGCGCCACCGGCTCACCAATGGCGACGATGGAGTACGCCGCGCGGTAGGCCAGTACCTGCTGCGCCGGGTCATCGGTACGCGCCACTTCCAGCGTGTAGCGCTGGTAGGCCGAAGCGAGGTTGCGCCAGCGGATCCAGTAGTGGTTCTCGAACGAGAACACGCAGAAGCGTGCGCCGGCCAGGCTGCCCTTGTCGGCGATGCGGCTCAGCACCTCCTGCGGCATGTCCAGGTTCATGCCCCCTTCGTCGCCCTGCAGGCTGACGTGCACGATGCGGTCGCGGTAGCCCGGTGCGCGTGCCTGCAGCAGGTCGCGCCAGTTCTGCATGGTGGCCACCACCGCAAACAGGAAGCGGCCCAGCTCGGCCGCGGCCAGCGGCGTGGCGATGGACTGGTAATGGCGCTGCCAGCCGTGGCGGTTCTCGGTGGGCAGCACCACGGCGCGCTCCAGCGCCTGCTGGCCGGTGGTGCCGTGGCTGACATCCTCGGCATGCTGCGGGTAGACCAGGTTGATGGCGAAGGTCGGCCAGCGCGGCATTGCCGCGTCGAACAGGTGGATGGGGAAGTTGCTGCTGATGCCACCATCGGAGAACCAGCAGATGCGGAATGCGGTGATGACCGGCCCACAGGACTGGCCGGCACTGGTCAGGCCTTCCATGCTGTCGGCCACGTTGTGTTCGGCATCGGGGGTGGCCGGTGACGGCGCGCAGCGGCGCTCGCGGCGCGCCGGCTCGTGCAGCGGCACCGCACTGATCAGCAGCGGGAAGCTCAGGCTCATCCGTGTGGCCACCAGCACCGGCAGCTGCGGGCCCTGTGGCAGGTGGTAGTACTGCCGTCCTTCCACATCCACCGGCGTGCCGGCGTGATCGACCAGCCACTGCACCACGCTGGCCGGGAACAGCTGCTCGAACTCTTCGCGCAGGAACCAGAACTGCGCACCGCCCAGCGGCAGCGTGCGCGGTTCGTTGTGCGACACGCAGGTGGTGATCATCTGCAGGCTGATGGCATGCGGGCTCTCCGGCTCGCCGGCATAACGCGGTGCATCGTGCAGATCGGCAAAGGTGAGCGGTGCGTCCAGCGGCTTGCCGGACAGCTCCTGCAGGCTCTGGTGCAGCCATTCGGTCAGTGCCGGCTTGCGTGCATCGCGGCCCAGGCCGCTGCACAGGCCCAGCAGGTTGCGCCGTGCCACCCGCGCCACCCGCAGCGCGGCACCAGCCACGCCGGCGCCATAGGCACACAGCAGCGACGGCAGCAGGGTGGCGGCCACGCCGCTCCAGCCACCGCCCCACCAGCCCAGGCCCAGCAGCAGTGCCAGCGACACCAGCACTTCCAGCGGGGCGATCTCGAACACGGCCACCGCCAGGCACAACAACTTGCGCGGCCACCCGTAGCCGCCGGTCAGCGCCACCAGCAGCCGGTAGGCCGCCCGCGCGCCGCGTGCCGGCTGGAACAGGCTGTAGATGAAGCCGCGCCGCGACAACTGCGCTGACACCGCGGACAGGCCGCCGTAACCGGTGCCGTCGGCCAGGTGCTCACCCACCTGCTGGCGGCGATCGCCATACGCCGCAGCGGCCGCCACCGCCGCCGCAATGGCGCCGGCCGAGGTGCCGCCGATGCTCTTGAACCGGTAATCGCGGGCCAGCGCCAGTACCGCATTGGGGTACACGATGCCGCTGGTGATGCCGCCCTTCATGACCAGATCGCAGTACTTGTCTGCCACTACCCTGCCCCCGCTGACTGTGCCTGAGATGCCACCCGACGCTACGGACGCAGTATGACGCGAAGGCTTCTCACCGCCTGAGAACCCGCCCACGGAAGGGCAAGGCATCCGCGCATGGCGTGGATCTACTGGCCGGTGCACTTGACCCTGACCACCATCGGCGTAGCATCGACAGCAAGCCAAGGGACAGACCCGCGGCTGCCACAACGACATGAGGGATTCTCATGGAATTCGACTATCTCGTCTTCATCGGGCGTTTCGAGCCCTTCCACAACGGCCACGCCGCCGTTGCCCGCCTGGCCCTGAGCCGGGCCCGCAAGCTGATCTTCCTGGTCGGCTCTGCTGACACCCCCCGCAGCCTGCGCAATCCCTGGACCGTGGCCGAACGCGCCGTGATGATCCAGGCGGCCCTCGATGGCCACACCGATCGCCTGCTGATCCGCCCGCTGCGCGACCACCTGTACAACGAAGCCCAGTGGATCGCCAACGTGCAGCGCCAGGTGGCCGAAGCCCTGCGCAACGACGGCGCCGCCGCCGATGCCAAGGTCGGCCTGATCGGCATGGACAAGGACGCCTCCAGCTACTACCTGCGCGAATTCCCGCAGTGGCCGCTGGTGGACGTGCAGCACACCGCCACCCTGTCGGCCACCGAGCTGCGCCGCTACCTGTTCGAAGCCGGCGATGTCGACTTCCACGGTGCGCTGCTGATGCTGCGTGGCAACGTGCCGGCGCCGGTGTACGACATGCTCGAAGCGTTCCGCAAAAGCGCACCGGCCTATGGCCAGCTGGTGGCCGAGTACCGTTTCATCGAACAGTACAAGGCGGCCTGGAAGGACGCGCCGTACGCGCCCACGTTCGTCACCACCGATGCGGTGGTGGTGCATTCGGGCCACGTGCTGCTGGTGCGCCGCCGTTCGGAACCCGGCAGGGGCCTGTGGGCGCTGCCTGGTGGCTTCGTCGGCCAGGAACAGAGCCTGCTGGACAGCTGCCTGCGCGAGCTGCGCGAGGAAACCCGACTGAAGATTCCACTGCCGGTGCTGAAGGGCTCGCTGAAGAGCCAGCAGGTGTTCGACCACCCCGACCGCAGCCAGCGCGGTCGCACCATCACCCACGGCTTCCACTTCGAATTCCCGGCCGGCGAACTGCCGGCGGTGCGCGGCGGCGACGACGCCGACAAGGCGCGCTGGATTCCGGTGAGCGAAGCCCTGGAAATGGGCCCGCAGCTGTTCGAAGACCACCTGCACATCCTGGAGTATTTCCTCGGCCGCGGCTGACAGGTCCGGCCTCCCCACCGGCGGATAGACCGCCGGTGTCACTCGACGCGAAGGAGCTTCCGTCATGCACTACCTCGATAATCTTCTCCTCGACACCGACAGCTACAAGGCCAGCCACTGGCTGCAGTACCCGCCGGGTACCGATGCCACGTTCTTCTACGTGGAATCGCGCGGCGGCCTGCACGACCGCACGGTGTTCTTCGGCCTGCAGGCGATCCTCAAGGACGCGCTGGCACGGCCCATCACCCACGCCGACATCGACGACGCCGCTGCGGTATTCGCCGCGCATGGCGAACCGTTCAATGAAGCCGGCTGGCGCGATATCGTCGACCGCCTCGGTGGCCACCTGCCAGTACGCATCCGCGCCGTGCCCGAGGGCAGCGTGATACCCACGCACCAGGCACTGATGACCATCGAATCGACCGACCCGGCCGCGTTCTGGGTGCCGTCATACCTGGAAACCCTGCTGCTGCGCGTGTGGTACCCGGTCACCGTGGCCACCATCAGCTGGCATGCGCGGCAGACCATCGCCGGCTTCCTGCAGCAGACCAGCGACGACCCGCAGGGGCAGCTGCCGTTCAAGCTGCACGACTTCGGCGCACGCGGTGTGTCCAGCCTGCAGTCGGCCGCGCTGGGCGGTGCCGCGCATCTGGTCAACTTCCTCGGCACCGATACGGTTTCGGCGCTGTGCCTGGCCCGCGCGCACTACCACGCGCCGATGGCCGGCTATTCGATTCCCGCTGCCGAGCACAGCACCATCACCAGCTGGGGCCGCGAGCGTGAGGTGGATGCGTACCGCAACATGCTGCGCCAGTTCGGCAAGCCCGGTGCGATCGTCGCGGTGGTGTCGGACAGCTATGACATCTACCGCGCGATCAGCGAGCACTGGGGTACCACCCTGCGCGATGAAGTGATCGCTTCGGGCGCGACCCTGGTCATCCGGCCCGATTCGGGCGATCCGGTGGAGGTGGTGGCCGAGAGCCTGCGCCGGCTGGACGAGGCCTTTGGCCATACGATCAACGGCAAGGGTTATCGCGTGCTCAACCACGTGCGGGTGATCCAGGGCGATGGCATCAACCCTGACACGATCCGCGCCATCCTGCAGCGCATCACCGGCGACGGCTACGCCGCCGACAACGTGGCCTTCGGCATGGGCGGTGCGCTGCTGCAGCGGCTGGACCGCGATACGCAGAAGTTCGCGCTGAAGTGCTCGGCCGCGCGGGTGGACGGCGAATGGATCGACGTCTACAAGGACCCGATCACCGACGCCGGCAAGACCAGCAAGCGCGGCCGCATGCGCCTGCTGCGCCGCCTGGACGATGGCAGCCTGCATACGGTGGCGCTGCCGGCCAGCGGTGACCCGACCCTGCCGGCCGGCTTTGAGGACGCGATGGTGACCGTGTGGGAGAACGGCCGGTTGCTGTACGACCAGCGGCTGGATGAGATCCGCGCGCGGGCGGCGGGTCAGCACTGAGGGCGCATCCACGCATGGCGTGGATCTACTGGGGGTAAGTGGACGCATCCCCCTTGACCCACGCCAGCAACGCGTCCACCGTGGGCACGCCGAAGGTATCCCTGCCGTCGTTGCGACAACGGCAGGGATTTGAATGGGAATCCGGTGAAGGCGCCTCGCGCGCCCATTCCGGAGCTGCCCCGCAGCGGTGAATGGAAACGAATCCTGCCAACAGCACTGGGCTCGCGCCTGGGAAGCGGCAGGTAGTAGGTGGGCTGCGGCCCGTGTCCATCAGCCCGAATACCGGCCCCGGCCGGGGGACACGACCGTCCCCTGACTCGACCTGGAATCTCCGCGGGGAGGTTGCCGGGGCCGTCTTCGTCCTGCGCGTGCAGGCGGGGTGGCCGCGCGCGTCCTGTTCACGGTTTCCGGCCAGACCCGTTGCCCACGCCCAGATGCACCCGACGATGACCGAGTTCCAACGCCCCGACCTGTCCCTGCCCGCCGACGGCAAGCGCCTGCTGCTGCATTCGTGCTGCGCGCCCTGCTCGGGTGAAGTGATGGAGGCGATCACCGCCTCCGGGATCGACTACGCGATCTTCTTCTACAACCCCAACATCCACCCGGTGAAGGAATACGAGCTGCGCAAGCAGGAAAACATCCGCTTCGCCGAGCAGCACGGCATTGCCTTCATCGATTGCGACTACGACACCGACAACTGGTTCAGCCGTGCGCGCGGCATGGAAAACGAGCCCGAGCGCGGCATCCGCTGCACGATGTGCTTCGACATGCGTTTCGAGCGCACCGCGCTGTACGCGCATGAGCACGGCTACGACACCATCAGTTCGTCGCTGGGCATTTCGCGCTGGAAGAACATGGCGCAGATCAACGACTGTGGCATCCGTGCCGCGTCGCGCTACGAGGGCCTGCAGTACTGGGATTACAACTGGCGCAAGGGTGGCGGTGCCAGCCGCATGGTGGAAATCAGCAAGCGCGAGCAGTTCTACCAGCAGGAATACTGCGGCTGCGTGTACTCGCTGCGCGATGCCAACCGCCACCGCCGCGAAACCGGCCGCGAGCGCATCAAGATCGGCCTGCTGTACTACGGCCAGGATGCCGAAACGCCGCAGGGCGATTGACGTGGGCGCAGGGGGCGGCCACGCTGGTCGCCCCTTCTGCTGTGCTGGACCCTGCCATGACCGCCCTGCCCGCCGATGTCGCCCTGCTGGTGATCGACCTGCAGCCGGACTTCATGCCCGGTGGTGCGCTGGCCTGTGACCAGGGCGACGCGCTGGTGGCGCCGATTGCCGAGCTGCTGGCACAGCGCCACTACCGCACGGTGGTGGCCACCCAGGACTGGCACCCGGCCGACCACGCCTCGTTCGCCAGCCAGCACCCGGGCACGCGCCCGTTCGAGAGCATCCTGCTGCATGCACAGCCGCAGACCCTGTGGCCGGACCACTGCGTGCAGGGCAGCGACGGCGCCGCGCTGCACCCAGGCGTGGACTGGACCGTGGCCGACCTGATCCTGCGCAAGGGCACCCGCCAGCAGGTGGATTCGTACAGCGCGTTCCGCGAGAACCACGGCCCGGAGGGCGAACGCCCGCCGACCGGCCTGGCCGGCTGGCTGCATGAGCGCCGCATCCGCGAGGTGCATGTGTGCGGCCTGGCGCGCGATTACTGCGTACTGTGGAGCGCACAGGACGCGGTGAAATCCGGCTTCCGGGTGAAGTTCCTGTGGGACCTGACCCGGCCGGTGACCGAAGCCAACGACGCGATGGTGCGCGAGGCGCTGGGCAAGGCAGGGATTGCGATCGTCTGACGCGTGACCGCCGGGCATGGCCCGGCGGGCGCGGGATGGCTGATTACCGGAACACCACCGTGCGGTGCCCGTTGAGCAGGATGCGGTGCTCCACGTGCCGGCGCACGGCGCGCGCCAGCACCTGCGATTCGGTATCGCTGCCCAGCCGCACCAGTTCGCGCGGTGCCATGGCGTGGTCCACGCGGGCCACGTCCTGTTCGATGATCGGGCCTTCGTCCAGATCCTCGGTGACGTAGTGCGCGGTGGCACCGATGATCTTGACCCCGCGCGCGTGCGCCTGGTGGTACGGCTGCGCGCCCTTGAAGCTGGGCAGGAAGCTGTGGTGGATGTTGATCGCGCGACCGGCCAGGGCGCGGCACAGCGTGGGCGACAGGATCTGCATGTAGCGCGCCAGCACCACCAGGTCGATGCGCTCACGCTCGACCAGGTCGATGATCTGCTGTTCCTGCACGGCGCGCGTTTCGGCGTTCACCGGCAGGTGGTGGAACGGCACCTGGTAGGACGCGGCCAGCGGCGCGAAATCGGCGTGGTTGGACGCCACCGCGGCGATGTCCACTTTCAGCTGGCCGCTGTGGGCGCGGAACAGCAGGTCGTTCAGGCAATGGCCCTGCTTGCTGACCAGCACCAGCAGGCGCGCGCGGCGGCGGCCGTCGTGCAGCTGCCAGTCCATGCCGTAGTCGGCGGCCAGCGCGGCCATCGCCGCATGCACGGTATCCAGCGGCAGGCTGGCATCGCGGTCGAAATGCACGCGCAGGAAGAAGCGGCCGCTCTCCTCATCGCCAAACTGCTGGGCGTCGAGGATGTTGCAGCCGTGGTCGAACAACAGCCCCGAGACGCGGTAGACGATACCGGTGCGGTCGGGGCAGGACAGGGTAAGAATGGAATCGGGGCGCATCGCCCGAGTGTAGGGCAGCATCCTGCCGCGATGCACAATGCTGTCAGATGCAACCGATCTTCAATGCGGATGCACGGTCAAGGCCACCAGCCGCACCACCAGCGGGCGCACCAGCAGTACGCCGCAGAACGCGACCGGCATGGCCATCTGGTAGGCGGCCAGCACCCGCGCCAGATAGCCGCTGCCCAGCCCGGCGTTGGCGGCGGTGATGACCAGGCACATCAGCAGCGCCATCAGGCCGGCCATGAAGAAGGCGAAGACAAACGGCGTGCTGCGGGCGTGCAGCTTCCAGCGGGGCGATCGGGGGTAGGCCATGGCACATCGTGTCGAGTGAAGTGGGCCGGCAGGCTAGCGGTGCGGCGGCCGGCGCACAGCCCCGCCACGCTTGGCACAGACCCAAGCGATACTTGTCCTTCCGCATGGCAAGCTGGTCGGTCATGAACCTGTTGCAGCTCATCCGCAGCTTCACCCGCACCGCAGAGACCGGCAGCATTGCCGCCGCGGCCCGCCAGCTCGGCATCAGCGCCACCGCCGTGGGCCAGAACATCAACCGGCTGGAAGCCCACCTGGGCGTGCGCCTGCTCAACCGCAGCACGCGGCAGCTGGCGCTGAGCGAGGCCGGTGCGGTGTACCTGGCGCAGGTGCGGCACATCGAGGCGGACCTGGCGCGCGCGCAGGCGATGGTCACCGCCGGCGATATCGAACCGGCCGGGCCGCTGCGCATCGCCAGCAGCAGCGCGTTCGGTCGCCACGTGCTGGCGCCCCTGCTGCCCAGCCTGCAGCAGCGCTACCCGCAACTGCAGCTGGAACTGCGCCTGAGCGATCGCGCCGTACAGCACGGGCCGGAGGCGGTGGATGCCAGCATCCGCATCGGCGCGCAGCTGGAAGACGGGTTGGTGGCACGGCCGCTGGCGCGCATCCCGTTCGTGTTCTGTGCCTCACCGGCCTACCTGGAGGCGCACGGCACGCCGGGCGATCCGGCCGCACTGAACGGCCATCGCGGCCTGCTGCACCGCTTTCCCACCGATGGCCGGCCGCTGCGCTGGGGGCTGCTGAAGGACGGCCAGCGGGTGGACGCGGCGCTGCCGCCGAGCATGGTCTGCGATGACATCGACGCGCTGGCCGAGCTGGCGGCGGCCGGCGCGGGCATCACCCGACTGGCCGCGTTCGTGGCCGAGCCCTATCTGCGCGATGGCCGCCTGCAGGCGGTGTTCGGCCCGGCCAGCGCATGGCAGCCGGCGCCGATGGAGGTGTTCTTCTGCGTGAGCGACCGCCGCGATTTCACCGCGAAGATCCGCGCGCTGTTCGAGCACCTGCAGGCCGGCATGGCACCGGCCTGGCAGGTCTGAGGTTCAGCGCGCGCGGAACACGTTGCGCGCTTCGCGCGGCTCGCAGCGCAGGTACTGCGGCGACGGCACCACGCTGTCGCCCAGCGCGGCGGCGGCGTGCCACGGCCAGCGCGGGTCGTACAGGATGCCGCGGGCCAGCCCGATGGCATCGGCCTGGTTGTGGCGCAGGATCGATTCGGCCTGTTCCGGTTCGGTGATCAGGCCCACCGCGATGATCGGCATGCGCAGCTTCTTGGCCTTGATGGCCGCCGCGAACGGCACCTGGTAGCCCGGGCCGACGCTGATCTTCTGGCGCTCATCGAGGCCGCCGCTGGACACGTGCAGGAAGTTGCAGCCACGCGCATCCAGGATCTGCGCCAGCGCTTCGCTCTGCACCAGGTCCCAGCCGCCGTCGACCCAGTCGGTGGCGGAAATGCGCACGCCCACGGCCATCTTGTCCGACACCGCTGCACGCACCGCATCGAACACCTCCACCAGCAGGCGCAGGCGGTTCGGCAGCGAGCCACCGTAGCCATCGGTGCGGCGGTTGCTGAGCGGGGACAGGAACTGGTGCAGCAGGTAACCGTGCGCGGCGTGGATCTCGATCAGCTCGAAGCCCAGGCGCTCGGCACGCACCGCGCTGGCGGCGAAGGCCGCGATGATCTCGGCGATGCCGGCTTCATCCAGCGCCTCGGGCGCCGGATCGGTAGCGTGGAACGGTACCGGTGACGGGGCGACGGTGGCCCAGCCGTTGGCATCGTCGGCCGGCAGCTGGCGGCCACCGTCCCAAGGACGGGCGGTGGAGGCCTTGCGGCCGGCGTGGGCCAGCTGGATGCCCAGCGGCATCGACGACCAGCGGCGGACGCTGGCCAGCACCTGCGCCAGGGCGGCCTCGGTGCCGTCGTCCCACAGGCCCAGGTCGGCCCAGCTGATGCGCCCGCGCGGCTCGACCGCGGTGGCTTCCAGGATCAGCAGGCCGGCGCCGGACTGCGCGAGGTTGCCCAGGTGCATGGCGTGCCAATCGCTGGCGCGGCCGTCTTCGGCGGAGTACTGGCACATCGGCGCGATCACGATGCGGTTGGGCAGGGTCAGGGGGCCGAGGGACATCGGCGAGAACAGCTGGCTCAAGACGGTCAGGACATGCGTAGGGGGTGCGTATTGCACCGCTGCGCGGCCTGCGGATCAACCATCTGGATGGATCGCTGTTTCGCGCGACCTGATGCAGCCGAGCGTGGGCTCGGCTCTACAGAAGCCGGCAGCCCTTGTAGAGCCGAGCCCATGCTCGGCTCAGGGCGTGGCCCAGCCCGCCAACGCCTCGGCGCAGTCCCGTTCATCCTTGAACTGCAGCAGGTCGTCAGCGCGGGTGCGGCCACGGTTCAGCGCCGCCACCGGCAACCCGGCCTTGGCCGCGGCCTGCACGAAGCGGAAGCCGGAATAGACCATCAGCGAGGAGCCCACCACCAGCACGGCATCGGCCTGCTGCAAGTGCTCATGCACGGCCGCTACGCGCTCGCGCGGCACGTTTTCGCCGAAGAACACCACGTCCGGCTTCAGCAGGCCGCCGCAGTACGGGCAATCCGGCACCACGAAGGCAGAAAAGTCGGTTTCCAGATCGGCGTCGCCATCCGGGGCGATGCCTGCTTCCAGCGCGTCCCAGCCCGGGTTGGCATCGAGCAGGCGCTGCTGGAAATCCTCGCGCCCGCTGCGGCGTTCGCAGCCCATGCAGCGCACCAGGTCCAGCCGCCCGTGCAGGTCGATCACGTTCCGGCTGCCCGCACGCTGGTGCAGGCCGTCCACGTTCTGGGTCAGCAGCACCTGCAGCGTGCCGCGCGCTTCCAGCGCAGCCAGCGCCTGATGGGTGCCGTTGGGCAGGGCCAGGCCGAAGCGCGGCCAGCCCAGCAGGCTGCGCGCCCAGTAGCGCTGGCGGGTGGCCGCCTCGCCCATGAAGGCCTGGTAGGTCACCGGCGGCATGCGCTTCCACTGGCCGTCGGTATCGCGGTAATCGGGGATGCCCGAGGCCGTGCTGCAGCCGGCGCCGGTCAGCACGAACAGGCGTTGGGCACGGTCGATGAAATCGGTCAGCGGCGGGGTCATGGCAGCAAAATGGGGGCGCATGGGCACCCCCGCAAGCGCGTGGTCAGCTGGCCGGGTCGGCCGCCGGGGTGCCCGGCAGGCGCGGCACGGCGGTCGGCTGGCCGTCGTCACCCAGCGCGATCATCACGAAGTGGCCGCGCGTGCACAGCTTGCGCTCGCCGCTGTGCAGGTCTTCGGCGATCAGTTCCACTTCGACCTTCATCGAGCTGCGGCCTACTTCGACGATGCGGCCCACGGTTTCCACCATCTGGCCGATGCGGATGGGCAGCTTGAAATCGACCTGGTCGCTGCGCGCGGTCACCACGGTGCGGCGCGAGTAGCGGGCGGCGGCGAGGAAGGCGGCCTTGTCCATCCACGCCAGCGCCTGGCCACCGAACAGGGTGCCCATGTGGTTGGTGTGGTTGGGGAAGACGATTTCGGCCATGCGCACTTCGATGGGCGGCACGGTTTCGGGAATGGGGGTCATGGCGGGGCCATTGGTGTGGGGTGCGGCAATTTTAAGCCAGCCCCGGTGCAGGCGGCGCTACACTGCGCCACGCCCACCGCACGGAACGTTGCCATGCCCGCCGCCGCCGACCTGCTGGCCTTCGCCCTGCTGTCGCTGGGCATGGTGCTCACGCCTGGGCCGAACATGGTCTACCTGGTCTCGCGCTCGATCTGCCAGGGCCGCCGCGCCGGGCTGGTGTCGCTGGGCGGGGTGGCGCTGGGCTTCGTGTTCTACATGCTCTGCGCGGCGCTGGGCATCACCGCCCTGCTGATGACCGTGCCCTTCGCCTACGACGCGCTGCGCATCGGCGGCGCGCTGTACCTGTTGTACCTGGCCTGGCAGGCGGTGAAGCCGGGCGGACGCTCGCCCTTCGCGGTGCATGCCCTGCCCGTGGACAGCCCACGCCGGCTGTTCGCCATGGGCTTTTTGACCAACCTGCTGAACCCGAAGATCGCGGTGATGTACCTGTCCCTGCTGCCGCAGTTCCTGCATCCGGATGGCCACGGCAGCGTGCTGGCACAGTCCGTGGTGCTGGGCTTCACCCAGATCGCGGTCAGCCTGGCGGTGAACACGGTGATCGTGCTGATGGCCGGCAGCATTGCGGCGTTCCTGGCCGCGCGGCCGAGCTGGCAGGCCGCGCAGCGCTGGTTGATGGGCACGGTGCTGGCCGGGCTGGCCGTGCGCATGGCGGTGGAAGGACGGCGGTAGCCACGCTTTGTAGAGTCGGGGGGGGGGGGGGGGGGGGGGGGGGGGGGGGGGGGGGGG
>NZ_JACVTT010000114.1:0-12533 GCF_016624665.1 Stenotrophomonas sp. S39
ATGGATGGCGCCATCGAGCCCCCATGGATGGGTTTACGGCGTGTCCTGACCCGCATGGCCCCTCGCCTCAATGCAGCGGCAGGCAGGCGCCCCACACCGGAAAAATGAGCAAAACCAGCAGCCGGTTACAATGGCGGCCGTTGATTCATTTTGAGGTACTTGCTGATGTCGTCCGCTCCCGCCTGCCCGCAGTGCACCCTGGAAAACACCTATGCCGATGGCGCGCTGTGGATCTGCGCCGACTGCGGTTTCGAGTGGACCGCCGAGGAGGGCGCCGGCGCGACCCTGGTCGTGCGTGACAGCAACGGCAACACCCTGCAGGCCGGCGACACCGTCACCGTCATCAAGGACCTGAAGGTCAAGGGCTCGTCCATCCCGCTCAAGCAGGGCACGGTCATCCGCAACATCCGCCTCGTCGAGGATGACGCCGAACACATCGAAGGCAACTCGGACAAGATCAAGGGCCTGGTGCTGAAGACCTGCTTCCTCAAGAAGGCCTGAGCCGCCCTCAGCGCCGCGCCTGCTGCGTGCGCAGGCGCGACAGGCCGTCCAGCTTGGCCTGGTAGCGCTGCTGGTTGCTGTTGCCGCCCAGCGCACGTGCCCGCGTCAGCTCGCGGTCGGCACGCGCCAACTGCCCACTGAGGAAATAGGCGCGCGCCAGCCCGAAATGGAACTGGTGCGCGTTGTCGTACAGCTGCACCGCGCGCCGGTAATAGCGGATCGCCAGGGCCAGGTCGCCACTGCGCTCCGCGGCGGCACCGGCCATGTATTGGGCGAACGGATCATTGCGCTGCACAGCCTTCAGCCGCTGCTCCAGCGCCTGCGCCTGCGTGACCAGGCCCAGGCTGCGATAGAGCACGCTGGCGTTGACCAGTGCCGAATCCTCGCGGGCATCCAGCCGCAGCGCCTTTTCCAGCGAGGTGCGCGCGCCGGCGATGTCGCCCTGGCGGCTGTCCAGCACGCCGAGGTTGTTCCAGGCGGGTGCAAAATCCGGCGCGCGGGCCAGTGCCGCGTTGAAGAAGTCGCGCGCGCCGGCCATGTCACCGGCGGTCATCCGCTCGGCGCCGCGGTTGTTGTAGAAGTGCGCCAGCGCCCGGTCCAGCGTGATCGCATGCGGGCCGCGGCGGTCATAGAGGATGTTGCGGTCCAGGTCGACGGTGCCGCTGCGCCCGTTCACCACCACGCCTACATTGACGTGGCCCACGCTGTAGACCACGCCCTGGTCCTGGTCCTGGTACCAGGACACGACGCGATCCACTTCCTGCACGCTTGCCTGGATGCCCGCCTCGCGCGCAAGCGTGGCAAACAGCAGGGTGAAGGCCAGGCAGTTGGCCTGTCGCTTCTGCCAGATTTCCGAAAGCGTGTAGGTCGCATTGGGGTCGTACTGCAGGTCCAGCGCCTGCGCGCCGAAGATCATCTCGGCCAGTGCCTGCAGGCGCTGCTCGCGTGAGCTGTGGTGGGCGATCACCCGTGCCTGCAGCATCTGCCGCAGGGGCGGGGGAATGGCCAGTACCTGTTCTGGGGTTGGCACGCTGGCCACGGCAACCGGCGCGGCCGGCGCCACATATGGCGCCGGTGGCGGCGGGTCCTGGGCCAGGGCACTGGACGCACCGGTGGCAGCCAGCAGGAGGGCAAGGCAACAAGCGGCAAGACGGCGCATGGCAGTTCCCTGCAGCGGCGGGCAGCCCCGCCTTCCGGCAGTGTAGACCTGCGTGGGCAGGCCGGTATCGACCATTGGTCGGCGGCGCAGGTTCATCCACACCCGGTGTGGATCAGCCCCCGACAAAGCTGTGGACAACCCGTTGCCAGCGTTGCCGCGCAGGCGATGTGAGCGCCTGGTGAAAAATTGTCCAGCTTGCCCGCAGCGGCTGCCGGCGGGATGATCCCTGCATGGACTTCGCCCCGATCCCGCTGGCACCGGCGCAGTGGCAGGCACTGCAGGATGCTTACGCCACGCCACCGCGCGCCTACCATCACTTCGGCCACGTGCGCGCGGTGCTGCAGCACTGCCAGGACGTTGCCGCCGGGCCCGGCTGGCAGCAACCGGCCGAGGTGTACCTGGCGGTGCTCTACCACGACGCCATCTACCAGGCGGGGCGCAAGGACAACGAAGCGCGTTCGGCCGAGCTGGCCCGCCGGGCCATGGCCCAGGCGCCGGAGCTGGCTGGCGTGGATGCGGCACGGGTGGAGCAGTTGATCCTGCTGACCGCGCGCCACGGCGAACTGGGGCCGGACGACGTGGATGCCGAGGCGGCGCTGTTCCTGGATTGCGACATGGCCATCCTGGCCGCGCCCGAAGCGGTGTTTTCCGCCTACGACCGCGGCGTGGCCGAGGAGTACCAGGGCGTGGTGCCGGGCTTCCTCTATCGCGCTGGCCGCCGCCGTTTCCTGCAGGGCCTGCTGCGCGCGCCGCGCATCTTCCTCAGCGATTTCTTCCACCAGCGCCTGGACGCGGCCGCGCGCGCCAACCTGCGGCGACAACTGGACGCCTGAGCGGGGCCGTTACACTGGGCGCCTGTCCGCAACGTCCTGCCTGCCCGTGACCGACCCCGTGCCCGCACCTGATCCCGATCCGCGCCCGCTGCCGCCGGAAGAGCCCGGCCCCAACGAGTGCTGCGGCAGCGGCTGCCCGCTGTGCGTGCTCGACCTGTATTCGGACGAGCTGCAGCGCTACCGCAAGGCGCTGTCCGAGTGGCAGGCGCGGCACCCGCAGGAGACACCGTGACGCGCGCGCGGCCGGCGGCGTTGCTGGCCATCGTTGCGCTGATGCTGTTCATCGCCACTGCCGTGTGGACCCAGTTCGCGCGCGCTGACCTGGACTGGGTGCAGGCCACCCTCAGCCTGTACCTGCATGGCCCCTGGGGGCTGGCGCTGCGCAGTGCCTACTGCCTGCTGGCGCTGGCCATCGCCGTGCTGGGCATCGCGCTGTACCGGCACAGCACGGGGCCGCGGCGCAGTGCCGCCGCACCGCTGCTGTTCACCGTGGCTGCGCTCGGCCTGGCCACCGTTTCCATCGGCGACAGCTGGTTGCCCTCGGCGACGCCACTGCTGGCGCCGCTGGTGCATGGCCTGGCGGCCAACACCGCGTTCCTCTGCGCCAGCGTCGGCATGCTGCTGCAGGCGTGGTACCTGCGCCGCGAACCGGGCTGGCAGCGCAGTGCAGCCCTGCTGTGGGGCTGGGCGTGGCTGGCGTTTGTCCTGCTGTGGCTGCACGTGTTGTGGCGGGCCGGGCCACCACGTGGGCTGGGCCAGAAGACAGTGATCGTGGTGATTGCCGGCTGGCTGCTGTGGCTGGCCTTTGCCCTGTACCGCCGCGGCCAGCGCAGCGCATCCGACTGAATCCCCAACGGCCTGCACCGGTACGTGCCGTGCACGCGGTGGCGGCGTATCGTGTGCGCATTCCACCGGGGATGCGATATGAAGCGTGCAGGGCTGGGCAGGGCAGTGGGTGTGGTGCTGGCGCTGGCTGCGTTGCCGGCCATGGCGGCGGCAAACGTGCAGCAGTTCAGCCATGGGCGCTTCGACCAGGTTCCGGTGCACATGCCTGCGGGAACACCGCAGCGGGTGGTGATCTGGTTCCATGAACCAACTGCCGGTGGCGATACCAGCCGATTGCCGATTGAAGCCCTGCGTGCCGACGGTGCCCTGGTGGCGGCGGTGGACATCAGCCACCTGCGTGGCGTGCTCAAGCGCGAAGGCAATCCGACCTGTTCGTTCGGTGCGGGTGACGTCGAGAATTTCTCGCGCTGGCTGCAGGCCTCGCTGCACCTGCCGGGCTACCACCTGCCGCTGGTCGGCGGTGATGGCGAAGGCGCGGAAATGGCCTATACGCTGGCTGCGCAGGCCGACACGCAGGTGTTTGCCGGGCTGCTGACCACGGGCTTCTGCCCCGACCACAGCCATGAGCGCATGGTCTGCGGCGATGGCGTGAAGCACAACCGGCTGCAGCCGACCGATCTGAATTTCCCGTGGCTGAGCGCGGCCGGCGGCAATGCCTGCAAGGCCGGCCAGGCCGGTGCGTTCATGCAGCAGGTGGCGATGGCGCGTGAATTCAAGCGCACTGCCCGCGGTGATGCCTCGCCCGGCCTGGTGGCTGCGGCACGGGTGGTCGGCGCGCAGGCCGGAGTGAGCCTGGCACCGCCACCGGATGCATTGAAGGGACTGCCGGTAGTGGAAGTGCCGGCCACCGGCAACGGCGATACCCTGGCCATCTTCGTGTCGGGCGACGGCGGCTGGGCGGGCCTGGACAAGAACGTTGCCTCGTCGCTGAGCGAGCATGGCGTGGCCGTGGTCGGCATCGATTCACTGCGCTACTTCTGGAGCGAGCGCACGCCCAAGGGCTTCGCCGCCGACCTGCAGAGGATCATCGCCCACTACAGGCAGCAATGGCGCCGCGACAAAGTGATGCTGGTTGGTTTCTCGCAGGGCGCCGATGTCCTGCCGGCCACCATCAACCAGCTCGACGCGGGCACCCGCGACGGCATCGAGCGCATCGCGCTGCTGTCGGTGGGGCGCAAGGCTGATTTTGAATTCCACGTCAGCAACTGGCTGGGCGGTGGCGGCGGCGGCCTGCCGATCGCACCGGAAGTGGCGAAGCTGCCTGCGGCCAAGACCCTGTGCGTGTACGGCAAGGATGACGAGGACGCATTGTGCCCGGACCTGCCGGCCAACGATGGCGTGCAGAAGGTGAAGCTGCCGGGCGACCATCACTTCAACGGTGATTACGATCGTTTGGCTGAGGTGATCCTCAAGGGCGGCGCGTAGGCCGCACCCACCGGTAGCGCCGGGCCATGCCCGGCGGAGTGCGTGCGAACCAACGGTTCGCACCCACCAGGGGGAGCGATCACCCGCGCCGCGGGTCCAGCGAGATCAATCGCGTGGCATCCAGCAGTGCCGCTGGCAGGTGCATGCCACCCGGTGCGGCGAGGTAACGCGGGCGCCACTGCGGGTCGAACTTCGACTTGAAACGGCGCAGGCCACTGAAGCCATAGAAGCGTTCACCATGCCGCGCCAGCAGGCCGGCCACGCGGTTCCAGCGGCCGGCCAGGCGGTGCTGGGCCAGCCCGGACAGCGGCGCCATGCCCAGCGAGAAGCGCGCATAGCCCTGCGCGCGTCCCCACAGGAACAGCTCGATGAACAGGAAATCCATCGTGCCCTTCGGTGCTTCATTGACGTGGCGCATCAGGTCCACCGACAACTCGGCCCCGGCCGGCGCCTGCCACAGGTTGGCGAAGGCCACGATCTCACCTTCGGCCTCGACCAGCGCCACCGGGAAGCGCACCAGATAGCCGGGATCGAAACTGCCCAGCGAGAACCCCTTTTCGTCGCCGGCCTTGTCGTCCAGCCAGGCGTTGGAAATGGCGTGCAGGCGCGGCAGTAGTTCGGGAATCTCTTCCACCGGCGCCACCCGGAATGACAGGCCGCTGCGCTTGCCGCGGTTCCAGGCCTGGCGCAGGTCGGCGCGTTCGCGTCCTTCCAGGCCGAAGTCGTGCAGCGGCACCATCGCCTCTTCGCCCAGCTTGACCAGGCCCAGGCCCAGGTCCAGGTAGGTCTGCCAGTACGCCTCGCCCACCTGGTAGAACACCGGGCGCAGGCCAAGCCGGTCGGCTTCCTCGCGGAAGCGCCAGATCAGCGCACGGGCCACCTCCGGCGGGCCGACCGGATCGCCCATCGCGATCAGCGAGCCACCATAGCGCTGCATCATCACGAAGCCCTGTTTCGCCTCGTCGCGCAGCACCGCCTTGTCGGCGGTCAGCACCAGGCAGGCCTGGGTGTCGGTGGCGCCGGCCAGCACCGGTGCCAGCGCCTGCAGGGTGGCATCGTCGGCAGCCGGCAACGGGGTGCGCGTGCTGTGCAGCAGGCGCGCCAGGCCGAACATCACCAGCGCGATGGCCACCACCAGCAACGCGCGCAGCGCACGCGGCGCGTTGCCCGACACCGCGAACTGCCACCACAGTTCGTTCTGGTATTCGACGTGGCTGTAGGTGAAGAACAACAGCCAGGTCACCGCTACCAGGACCAGGCCGAGGTTGCGCAGCCACGGCCACGACCAGGCTTCATCCAGCAGCGCGCCCTGGCGGTAGAACTCGCGGCGCGCGGCCCACAGCGCCATCGCCACCAGCAGTGCCGATACGGCAATGAGCGGTTGGCCGCCGCGCAGCCACAGCGGCAGCGGCGTGACCACGCATACCGCCATCGCCAGCATCCACGCGGCATGGCTGCGCCGGGCCAGGCCCTGGCCGATCAGCAGCAGGGCCACGCCGCCGAGGCTGCCGATCAGGTGCGAGGTCTCCAGGATGGGCAGCGAGGCGTTGAGGAGATGGCGGCGCGGCGTCGGCAGCGTGCCATCGATGACCAGTGCGGCACCGATGCTGAAGGCGGCCAGGGCGATGATCTGCGGCAGCCATGGGCGCAGCGCGTGCCAGCCGGCGCGGGTGGCGCCAGCGCTGGCCTGCAGCGGCTGGCGCAGGGCCGGGGCGAGGGCAAGCAGGGTGGCCAGCAGCAGCGGCAGCACGTAGTAGGTGACGCGGTAGATCAGCGCGGCGGCCAGCACCGCGGCCGGTGCGACCTGCGGCAGCAGCTTCAGCAGGCTCCATTCGAACACGCCCAGGCCCGCCGGCACCGTGGACACCAGGCCGGCCAGCACGGCCACCAGGTACAGGCCGACGAAGCCGGGCAGGCCGGTGGGCGTGGAGTCGGGCAGCAGCACGTAGAACGCGGCGCTGGCCAGCACCAGTTCGATGACGCTGAGCACGGTGACGCCGAGCATGGTGCGGCGGTCGGGCAGCCACAGGCCATGGCCGAAGATGCGGAACTGGCGGCCGTTGCGGCCGACCAGCAGCACGGTGGCGGCGTAGGCGAGCAGGGCGAGGATGCCGACCACGCGCACCGCCGCCTGGTCCAGCGGCAGGGCCAGCGCGGCCGCGGCCGGTTCCATGCACAGGGCCACGCCGATCAGCAGCCAGGCACCGAACACGAAGCCCAGCGTGCTCATCAGTACCACCTGGCCGATCTGCGCCAGGTCCAGGCCGGCGCTGCGGTAGCCGCGCAGGCGCACCGCGCCACCGGTCAATGCGGCAAAGCCCACGGTCTGGCCCAGGGTGTGGGCAAGGAACGCGGTGATGCCCACGCGCGCGGGGTGTACGCGGATGCCGCTGCGGCGCAGGCCGATGGCATCAAAGCCGATCAGGCAGGCGTAGCTGGCCAGGCCCAGCAGCACGGTCAGCGCGATCTGCGCGCCGGTAAGCTTGTGGAAGGCGTCGCGGATGGCGCGGTAGCCATGCTCGTCGAACTCGTTGGCGAGCCCGTGCAGGGCCAGCGCCAGGATCAGCAGCGGGATGACGATGGTCAGGACCCGCTTCCATGCCGGGGTATGGGAAGCGGTGGTGGAATCGGGGGCGTGGGTCATCGGCGCAAGGGTGCGTCAGCGGGGGCGAGGGTGGTGTCAACGTGAACGTGGCGCATCGTGCGCCTGTCGATGGCGTTTGACCAGCACCGGCACTGTGCGGCGATTGGCGGCAACGAGCGGCCGCGCCGGGTACACACTTCCGGCCCCGGCTGGGTGAGAATGAAGGCCTGTCCACCCGCAGGAGCCACGCCCATGATGGAGCGTTACGACATCGGACCGCGCATGTCCGAGATGACCGTGCACAACAAGGTCGCCTACCTTTCCGGCCAGATTCCGGAAGACACCAGCCAGGACATCACCGGGCAGACCCGGCAGGTACTGGCGGAGATCGACAAGCTGCTGGCGCTGGTGGCCAGTGATCGCCAGCATGTGCTGCGCGCGGAAGTGTTCCTGGCCGACATTGCCGATTTCGACGGTATGAACAAGGCGTGGGACGAGTGGGTGGTTGAAGGTGCGACCCCGGCGCGTGCGACGTTTGAAGCGAAGCTGGCGCATGCGGAGTGGAAGGTGGAGATCGTGATCACGGCGGCCGTGCCGTAATTCCGTAAGCCGGGGTCTGATCCCTCTCCCGCGGAGAGGGCTCTGGCCCTGCTGCCGTTACTGCGGGTGGATCCTGCTTGCGGCGTGTGCCGAGAGCGCGATGCACGCCTGCATCAGGCTTGCCATGAAGCGGTCGCCAACGTATTCGTCGGCGTCGTCATGACTGCGGCTGCGTTCGGCGGCAAGCACGACCTCCTGCACCACGCGCAGGCCGGCCAGAATGCGGTCGGCTTCGGTCAGGCCCACGTGGCCGCCGGACAGGAAGCAGCCTTCCGGCCACAGGAATCCACCGGCGGGGGCACCTGCACTGATCTTCTGCAGCAGGGCCATCAACCTGGCGGGATCGCATTGGATCTCGTCCGCTGCATCGGTGGCGTCGCTGGCGCAGGCGCCGGATAGGTCCGAAGGGGTCATGGCACAGCTCCGTTCAGGGCAATCGGTTGCCGCCGCGGCAAGGTGGCGGGCGGAACGTGGCTTGAAAACCGGCCACCTGCTCGGGTGGTCCGTTTCAGGACGTGTGCGGGAGTCTTGCATGCCGCTGCGCATGCGGCAGCGCGGTGTCGCATCTGTCGCAGTCCGGGGATCAATCTGCGAGGCGCGTCTTTTTCCTTGAGGGCGTGGACTGCGCAGCAGGGGGCGATTGCGACGAGGGTTGAGACGCCCGCTACACCGGCACCAGATCGATGCAGTCCACCGGGCACGGCGGAATGCACAGCTCGCAGCCGGTGCACAGGTCGGCAATCACCGTGTGCATGTACTTGGCGCCGCCGACGATGGCATCCACCGGGCAGGCCTGGATGCACTTGGTGCAGCCGATGCAGTCGGCTTCGACGATCAGCGCGACCTGCGGCGCCTTGTGCGTGCCGCGCGTGCGGTCGAACGGCACGGCGGGCACGCCCAGCACCTGGGCCAGTGCGCGTGCGCCGGCATCACCACCGGGCGGGCAGCGGTCCACGCCCACGTCGCCGCGCGCCATCGCCTGTGCATAGGGGCGGCAGCCGTCATAGCCGCATTGCCCGCATTGGGTCTGCGGCAGCAACCGGTCCAGTCGTTCGGTCAGGGGCGGGATCAGGCTCATGCGTGGCGAAGGCTGCGCGTTGGAATCACTTCAGGGGTCTGCCGCGGTACCAGCGCTCGTGGGCGAGGGCCAGCATCGGGCGGTCTTCGTAGCTGTCGCCATAGGCGTGGATGCGCAGGTAGCGCGACAGGTCGAACTGGCGACAGATGTGCTCGACCTTGCGCGGGCCGCAGTCACCGCCGGCATAGCGGCCGGTCAGGCGGCCGTCCTGGCTTTCCAGCCGGTTGCAGATCAGCTGCAGGCCCAGCTGCTCGCACCACGGCTTCAGGTACAGGTCCAGCGAGCCGGACACGATCACTACGGTGTGCTGCTGTTCCTTGTGCCAGCGGATCTGTTCCAGCATCTCCGGGCGTACCACCTCGGGCAGCACCTCACGGGCGAAACCGGCCGCGAGCGTTGCGATGTCATCGGCGTGGCGTTCGCTGAAGGTGAGGCGGGTGACGCGGGCGCGGATGCGCTCGGCGGAAATGATGCGCAGGCGGTAGGCCAGCAGCCACGGACCGACCTTCCACCACGCGCGCGCCAGTTGTTCCGGCGTGGCCACGCGGCGCAGGAAGCGGCCATAGGTATCGCAGGTGGTGACGGTGTGGTCGAAATCGAACAGCGCCAGTTCCATCCTGCTCACTCCCATGGCGGTGCCTTCCGGGGCGGTCTGCGTGGAGGGCGCGGCGAGGGCCGCGCCCGCAGGGCATCAGCGGACCGGCATGCCCGGCTGCGCGCCGCTGTCGGCGTCCAGCAGCGCCAGCGCGCCGCCGTCGAAACCGGCCGATAGGATCATGCCTTCGCTCAGGCCGAAGCGCATCTTGCGCGGGGCCAGGTTGGCGATGAACACCACGCTGCGGCCGACCAGCGCTTCGGGCTCGCCGTAGCTGCCGCGGATGCCGGAGAAGATCTGGCGCTTGCCCAGCTCGCCGGCATCCAGTTCGAAGCGCAGCAGCTTGTCCGAACCTTCCACGAACTCGCACACCAGCACCTTGCCGATGCGCAGGTCGAGCTTGGCGAAATCATCGATGCCGATGTAGGCCGGTGCGTCGGCGCTCTTCGCGTCGTCCTTGGCCGGGGCCGGGGCAGCCGCCTTCACGGCTTCGGTCCTGGCGGCGGGGGCGGCAGCGGCGGCCGGCTGCAGGGTGTCCTTGGAGGCGTCGATCATGGCGTCAATCTTCTTCGGGTCGATACGGGTGAACAGCGGGGTGTACTCGGCGATGCGGTGGCCCAGCAGCGGCTGTGCCAGTGCGGTCCAGTCGTTCACCGGCGCGGCCAGGAAGGCCTCGGCCTGCGCGGCGGTGGACGGCAGCACCGGTTTCAGGGCGGTGACCAGCACGCGGAACAGGTTCAGGCCCTGGCTGCACACTGCCTGCAGCTGCGCATCGGCGCCTTCCTGCTTGGCGATGACCCACGGCTTGACCTCGTCGATGTAGCGGTTGGCTTCGTCGGCCAGGGTCATGGTCAGGCGGATGGCCGCGGCCGGGTCGTTGCGCTCGTAGGCCTCACGGATCGGCGCCAGGCCATCGACGAAACGCTGGTACTGCGCAGCATCGGGCAGCTGCGCGGCCAGCAGGCCGTCGAAGCGCTTGCTGATGAAGCCGGCGCAGCGGCTGGCCAGGTTGACGAACTTGCCGACCAGGTCGGCGTTCACGCGTGCGACGAAGTCACCCAGGTTCAGGTCGAGGTCGTCCACGCCGCCGCTGGTCTTGGCCGCGTAGTAGTAACGCAGGGCTTCCGGTTCCAGGCCGGCGTCGAGGAAGGTGCGCGCCATCACGAAGGTGCCGCGCGACTTGCTCATCTTCGCGCCGTCGACCATCAGGTAGCCGTTGACGTGCAGGCGGGTGGGCGCGCGGTGGCCGGTACCGTTCAGCACCGCCGGCCAGAACAGGCCGTGGAAGTTGACGATGTCCTTGCCGATGAAGTGGTGCAGTTCGGTGCTGGTGCCTTCGCGCAGGTGCGATTCGAAGTCTTCGCCGAGCTTGCCGCACAGGGTCTGGAAGCTGGACAGGTAGCCGATCGGCGCATCCAGCCAGACGTAGAAGTACTTGCCCGGCTGGCCGGGGATCTCGAAGCCGAAGTACGGCGCATCGCGCGAGATGTCCCACGCGCGCAGGCCACCTTCGGCGTCCAGCCATTCCATCAGCTTGGCCTTCACGCCGGGCAGGGCGACATCGCCGGCCAGCCAGCTGCGCAGGAAGCCTTCGAAACGGCCGACCTCGAAGAAGAAGTGTTCCGAATCGCGGATTTCCGGCGTGGCGCCGGAGATCACCGACTTCGGATCCTTCAGGTCGGTCGGGTTGTAGGTGGCGCCGCAGACTTCGCAGTTGTCGCCGTACTGGTCGGCGCTGCCGCAGTTCGGGCAGATGCCCTTGATGTAGCGGTCGGGCAGGAACATGCCCTTGGCCGGGTCGTAGAACTGGGCGACCGAACGGCGGCTGATGTGGCCGGCCGCTTCCAGCTTCAGGTAGAACTGCTCGGTCAGCGCCTTGTTGGCCGCCGAGTTGGTCGAGTCGTAGTGGTCGAACGCCACGCTGAAGGCGGCGAAATCGCGCTCATGGCCGGCCTGGATGTTGGCGATGAAGGCTTCCGGGGTGACCCCGGCCTTTTCCGCGGCCAGCATGATGGGCGTGCCGTGGGTATCGTCGGCGCACACGAACCAGGCCTTGCCGCCGCTCATTCGCCGCGCGCGCACCCAGATGTCAGCCTGGATGTAGCCGACCAGATGGCCCAGGTGCAGGGGGCCGTTGGCGTAGGGCAGGGCGGTGGTGACGAGCGCGGTACGGGTCATGGTCGCGGGGTGCAGCCGAGGGGAACCGCAGAGTATCGCATGCCTGCAACGAGGTGACCCGGCCGGGGCCGGGTCACGGGGGTACTGCGCGGGCCGTGGGGCTTACTCGCGGACCCAGGTCTGGGTGCGGCAGATGAAGGCGATGCAGCCGGACACGTCCAGCTTGCCGCCGCCCGGCTGCAGCTCCAGCTTGGACTTGTAGGTCTTGCCGTTGGCCGGGTCGAGGATGGTGCCGCCGGACCACTTGCTGTGGCTGCCCTTGTCCTGCGACAGGTTCCACAGGATGGTCATGCCCTTGACCGGCTTGTTCTTGTTGGCGCCTTCGCAGCCGTCGCAGACGGGGTTGGGACCTTTGTCGGACTGCAGGATCTCGACCACCTTGCCGCTCAGCCCGCCGTTGGCGGCCTGGCTGATCTCCACGATCGACTTCACCTTGCCGGTCTTGTCGTCGATGGTCTTCCAGCGGCCGGCGGCGCTGTCGGCGGCCTGGGCCGACAGGGCGGCCAGGCACAGCGGCAGTGCCAGCAACAGGGTCTTGAAGGTCTTGCGCATGGTCCCCTCCCAGGGTTCATTCCGGCACGTTGCCGGTACAGGGCGACTGTATACCCATTCGGCGGGGTATGGGGAAGGGGCTTTGCAGGGCTTGCAGCCCTGCACCTGCTGAAATCAACGTCAAAGGCAGAAGCGGCATTCCGTGGGATGGCGGGGCACTGTGGGTTTGCGGGGACGCCGTA
>NZ_JACVTT010000115.1:0-12424 GCF_016624665.1 Stenotrophomonas sp. S39
CCCCCCCCCCGCCCCCCCCCCCCCCCCCCCCCCCCCCCCCCCCCCCCCCCCAACCCAGGGACTCAACCCGAACAACCCGCCACGAGGGGCTCAGCCGTTGGCCGAATCCAGTAAAATCGACCGCATGAACGCCCCCACCTTCCCCTACGACACCGCGCGCCTGAGCGAACTGGCCCAGCTGCTGATCGACAACGTCCGCGAACTGGCCCACGCCGGCTGGACCCCGGCCACCAGCAGCAACTTCTCCCACCGCCTGGACGACCGCCACGCCGCAATCACGGTCTCGGGCAAGGACAAGGGCCGCCTGATCGAGGACGACATCATGGTGGTGGACTTCGACGGCCTGGCCGTCGGCCGCCCGCTGCGTCCGTCCGCCGAGACCCTGCTGCACACCCAGCTGTACCGCCGCTTCCCGGAGATCGGCTGCGTGCTGCACACCCATTCACCGGTGCAGACCATCGCCTCGCGCCTGTACGCGCCGCAGGGCCACATCCGCATCGAAGGCTACGAGCTGCTGAAGGCCTTCGCCGGCAACAGCACCCACGAAATGGCCATCGACGTGCCGGTGTTCGCCAACACCCAGGACATGAACGTGCTCTCGGCGCAGGTCGATGCCCTGCTCGACACCCAGCCCCTGTGGGGCTACCTGATCGACGGCCACGGCCTGTATGCCTGGGGCCGCGACATGGCCGAAGCGCGCCGCCACATGGAAGCCTTCGAGTTCCTGTTCCACTGCGAGCTGGAACTGCGCAAGCTGCGCGGCTGAACCGGCGCCGGGGTGCAGATTCCAATCCGGAATCTGCCGCCCTTCACCACCCTGTTACCCTGTCTTCCCCCCGAGACGTTCAAGCTGCCGCCATGAGCCGACTGCGCATCTACGACGACACCCATCCCGAATCACCGCTGCTGGATTCCCAGGACGGCGCGATCATCGCGGCCGAACTGCAGAAGATCGGCGTCACCTTCGAGCGCTGGCAGGCCACCGCGCCGGTCGCGCCGGGCGCCAGCCAGGACGAAGTGTTCGCCGCCTACCGTGCGGACATCGACCGCCTGGTCGCCGAGCGCGGCTTCAAGAGCGTGGACGTGGCGTCGATCGCCCCGGACAACCCGAACCGCGCCGAACTGCGGAAGAAGTTCCTCGACGAACACTTCCACAAGGAAGACGAGGTGCGCTTCTTCGTCGCAGGCTCGGGCCTGTTCACCCTGCACGTGGGTGACAAGGTCTACGAGATCGAGTGCGTGAAGGATGACCTGATCGCCGTGCCCGACGGCACCACCCACTGGTTCGACATGGGCGATGAGCCGAGCTTCGTGGCCATCCGCTTCTTCACCGAGCCGGACGGCTGGGTCGGTCACTTCACCGGCACCGACATTGCGCAGAAATTCCCCCGTTACGTTCCCACCCAGGCGTCCTGATCCATGCAGCCCCGCGTCATCCTGACCGACATCGAAGGCACCACCAGCAGCATCTCATTCGTCAAGAACGTGCTGTTCCCTTATGCCCGCCAGGCCCTGCCGGCCTTCGTGGCCGAACACGGCCAGCAGCCGGAGGTGCGCCGCTGGCTGGATGCGGTGGCCACCGAGATCGGTGGCGTCTGCCAGGACAGCCTGGTGGCCGAGACGCTGCAGGGCTGGATCGACCAGGACCGCAAGCACACGGCGCTGAAGGCCCTGCAGGGCCTGATCTGGGATGCCGGTTACCGTCGCGGTGATTACACCGCGCACTTCTACCCGGAAGTGGCGCCGGTGCTGAAGGGCTGGCATGCCTCGGGCCTGCCGCTGTACGTGTACTCCTCCGGCTCGGTGCCGGCGCAGAAGCTGTTCTTCGGCTTCAGCGATGCAGGCGACCTGAGCCCGCTGGTGTCGGGCTGGTTCGATACCGAGATCGGCGGCAAGCGCGAGGCGGACAGCTATCGCAACATCGTGCAGGCGATCGGCGTGCCGGCCGGTGAGATCCTGTTCCTGTCGGACGTGGTGGAAGAACTGGATGCCGCCCGCGAGGCTGGCCTGCAGACGCGCCTGATCGACCGCCTGGATGACTACCCGATGCCGCGCACCGGCCAGGCCGCCAACGGCCACGACCGCGTCGAGAATTTCCAGCAGATCCAGCTGTAACCCGTAAGGCGTGCGGAACAACGGTCCGCACCCACCACCAACGGTCCGCACCCACCCGACCACGCTCAACGATCGTTGAGGGTCCTGATCTTCAGTGCTTCGCGCAGCGTCGCCAGGTCCACCGGGCCGCGTACGGCGATGTCACGGGTCTCGCCCGGCAACAGGTCCAGCAGGTTGTCTTCCACCTGCACGTCCAGCGCGCCAAAGTCGATCCACGCCGCGCGCACGTAGGCCGCGCTCTGCAGGCGCAACCGGTAGTGGTCACCGTCGATGGCCAGCACCGCCTTCAAAGCCTGCCGCGGCAGTACCTGGTCCTTGGCCTCCACGAAGCCGACCACCTGGCGTGCACTCACCTTGCCCTCCTGCAGCAGCTCGAACGCCGCCACGGTGCGCTTCGGGTCCGCGCCTGCCAGCAGTTCGGCATCGGCGAAGTCACCCACGGGGGTGACGCCCGCCGCGGCCAGGCTCACCGGCACCTCGCGGCGGCGCAGTACCTTGCCATCCACGTCCATCACCCGCAGCCGCCAGCTCGCCTGCACCGCCGCACCATCGTTGATCAGGCGCACCCGCGTGCTGCCTTCATCACGCAGCGCTGCCACGGTCACCGGCGCGAAGAAGCGCCGTGCAGCGAAGTGCAGCGCCTTCCAGCGCCCGTAGTAATCGACGCTGGACCACGATGCGCCCGGCCACACGTCGTTGAGCTGCCAGTACAGCGAACCCATCGTGTACGGCCGCGATGCGCGGTGGTGCAGTGCCGCCAGGGCAATGCCATCGGCCTGCATCACCTGGCTGAGGTAGACGAAATCCTCGAAGTCCTTCGGCGTGCCATAGCCCAGCGCGATGTAGTGCAGCAACCTGCTGTTGCCCTCGCCTGCCATGAACTTCTGGTGGGCACGGATCACCGGACTGTCGATGCCCTGCTCGTCGCGGCTCGCGATCTGGTCCACCGTCGCCACCGCCGGCCAGGCCTGCAGGCCGTACTCGGACATGAAGCGCGGGGTCTCGTGCAGATACGCCTGCACCGGCAGCGCCGGATTGCCCCAGACCTGCCAGTAGTGCTTGTCGCCGCGGGTGGAATCGTTGGCCTTTTCGTCCAGGTCGTTGCTGGGCGAGCTGGACCAGTACGGCACGCCCAGGCCCTCCTCACCCACGACCTGGCGCAGATCATGGCCGAACAGGTCCACATAGCCCTGCCACACCTTCGCTGCGAATGCCGGGTCGGCCGCCTTCAGGTCACGGCCGTGGCCCCAGTCCTTCCAGGCGGTTTCTTCCTCGTTGTTGCCACACCACACCACGATGCTGGGGTGGTGCCGCAGGCGGCGCACGTTGTCGCGCGCCTCAGCCACCACGCTGGCGCGGAACGCGGGATCGTAGCCGGGCTGCATGCCGCCGCCGAACATGAAGTCCTGCCAGACCAGCAGGCCCAGCTCGTCGGCGATGTCGAAGAACGCGTCGTCCTCGTAGTAGCCACCGCCCCAATTGCGCAGCATGTTCATGTTGGCGTCGCGGGCGGCGGTCAGCACCTGGCGCAGCCGCGCAGGATCAACGCGGGCGGGGAACGCATCGAACGGAATGACGTTGGCGCCCTTGGCGAAGATCTCCACGCCGTTGATGACGAAGGCGAAGCCCTGCCCACCCTTGCCATCTTCCTCGCGGCGCAGCTCGACGGTGCGCAGGCCGATGCGCTGTTCGCGCGCCAGTTCAGCGGAACGCCCGCCCTCCAGGCGTGCCTGCACGCTGTAGCGGTCCTGCGCGCCGTGGCCGACCGGCCACCAGCGCCGCGGATCAGCCAGTTCAACGGGAATCTCGACAGTGTTCGCGCCCGGTTTCAGCAGCACCGTACGCTGCACCTGGGCCACGCTGCGGCCCTCGGGGTCGCGCACGTCCACATCCACCACGGCAGAACCGGCGGCATTGCCCTGCTCCACCTGCAGCAGCACCGCCAGCTTCGCCTGCCGGCTGTCCAGTGCATCGGTGCGCACGGCCAGGTCAGTCAGCCGGTGCGTATCCCAGGCCTGCAGATCCACGCCACGCCAGACCCCGGCGGTGACATAGCGCGGGCCCCAGTCCCATCCGAAGTGATAGGCCGGCTTGCGCGCGAAGTTGCCGACCATCGCATCCTTCGGCTCATCACCATAGGGCGAGGGATAGTTGCCGGCGATCCTGTGCGGCATCGCCTGTACGCCGGGCAGCAGCGTGCGGATGGGCGAGCGGAACACGATCAGCAGTTCATTGCCCGTGGCCTGCAGGCGCCCTTCCACGCGCGCGTGCCAGGTGCGGTGTGCATTGTCCGCGCGCAGCAGCGGCTTGCCGTTGAGGGTGACCTCGGCGTAGGTGTCCAGCCCGTCAAAGCGCAGTTGGGCATTCGGCTTCGCCAGGGTTGCCGCATCCACGTCGAAGCGTGCGCGGTACTCCCAGCTCGCCAGGCCGATCCATTGCAGCTCTGCCTCGGCCGCGCCCACGTAAGGATCGCGGATCAGGTCATGGGCGAGCAGGTCGGTGTGCACGCTGCCGGGCACCGTGGCCGCACGCCACTGCTGAAGCCCGGGGTGGGCGGCACCCTGGGCATCGCCCGGCAGCAGGCGGAATTCCCACTGCGCCTGCAGCGGCGCGGCGGCGGCAGGGAATGCAGCCGCCACGACCAGCAGCAGGAGCAGACGGACAACGAGGGAAAGACGATGCACGTGATGCTCCTGGTGTTCCGCCGGGCGTGGCCCGGCGCTACCCATTTCCATGCGTCATGCGTTCGGCGAAACGTGCCTCAGCGAACGACGTTCAACACTTCGTAGCACGCGCCCATGGTGTGGTAATCCACCTTGCCGGCCGGGCTCTTCTCGTCGCTGTACTTGCGGTTGTCGGCATCGAGGATGCGGAACCAGGCGCCGTACTGGTGGTCGACGAAGTGCTCCCACGAATACGCCCAGATGCGCTCGTACCACTGCCAGTAGCGCTCATCGCCGGTGCGCTTGGCCATCAGCGCCGCGGTGGCCAGCGTTTCGGCCTGCACCCAGAAGTACTTGTCGTCGTCGCAGACGAAGCTGTCGCCGCCGATCGGCGCGCCGTCCATGCCCGGCTGGCGGCGCGACTCCGGCGCGAAGCCGTAGTACAGGCCACCGCGTGCCTCGTCCCAGCTGCGCTCGACGGCCACGTCGAACAGATGCTGCGCGGTCGGCACCAGCCAGTCGGCCTGCACGTGGCGGTCAAGGATCAGCAGCAGCTTGGCCCACTCGGTCTGGTGGCCGGGCTGGAAACCCCACGGGCGGAACAGGTGCTTGGGATTGTCCAGGTTGTAATCCCAGTCGATCTCCCAGTTCACGTCATAGTGTTCCCAGACCAGCCCGCCGGCCTTGGCGGCCTGGCGGCGGGTCATGTTGTCGGCCAGCTGCAGCGCGCGCTCGACATAGCGCTGCTCGCCACTGGCCTCGAAGGCGGCCAGCATCGCCTCGCACATGTGCATGTTGGCGTTCTGCCCGCGGTAGCCGGTGAAGTTCCACTGGCCATCGGCTTCGTCCTTGTACAGGCCGTGCTGCGGCTCCCAGAAGCGTGCTTCCAGCAGCTGCCAGGTTTCGTCCATCCACGTGCGGGCCTGCTCGACGCCGGCCTTCAGCGCACAGCTGTAGGCCAACAGCACGAAGGCCACGCCGTAGCAGTGGTTCATGTCGTCCTCGACCTTGCCATCGCGCAGGGTCCAGGCATAGCCGCCGGTGGCCGGGTTGCGGTGCACCTCGCGCAGGTAGCGCACGCCGTGCTCGACCGCCTCGCGGTACTCGGCATTGCCGAATTCGCGGTAGGCCATCGCATAGTTGAAGACGAAACGCGTGCTGCTCACCAGGTGGCGGTGGCTGGCATCGTAGATGCTGCCGTCATCACGGAAGTAGTGGAAGAAACCGCCGTTCGGATCGATGCAGCGCGGGTGGTAGAACGCCATCGTGTCGGCGATGTGTGCGCGCAGGAACGCGGGCGAACGGAAATCGGGCGAGGTGCTCATGCGGGAAGGTCCTGTGCCTGCAGCAGCTGCTGCACTTCATCGAGCGAGGGCATCGCGGCGAACGCGCCCTTGCGGGTAACGGCCAGTGCGCCGACCGCAGCGCCGAAGCGCAGCGTGGCAGCGATGGCCTGCGGGTCCTGGCAGAACGCGGCGAAGCCCGCACCGGCGCCGCCCCGCTCCAGCAGGCCGACCAGCACGCCACCGACGAAGGCATCGCCGGCGGCGGTGGTATCGACCGTGGCCACGTTGAAGCTGGTGACCTGGCCCTGCTGCTCACGGGTGTACCAGTGCAGCGTGGCGGCGCCATCGGTGACGATGACCCAGCGTGCCTGCGCAGCCAGCAGGCGCTGCAGGACGATCTGGTCGCCTTCGGCACCGTGCGGCGCGGCCAGGTAGTCCAGTTCCTCGCGCGAGAGCTTGACCAGGTCGGCGCGCTCCAGCGCCTGCCACAGCCACGGCGTCGGATCGACATCGGCCGGCCACAGCGCCGGGCGCAGGTTGAGGTCCAGGCTGACCACCGCGCCGGCGGCGCGGGCGCGGTCCATGCCGGCGAAGGTCGCCTCGGCAATGGCCGCTTCGGTCAGGCTGTTGGAACAGACGTGGAAGCACTGCGCGTTGTCCAGGCACGCGGCCTGGAAATCGCTGTCACGGAACAGCAGGTCCGCCGCCGGCGGGCGATAGAAGCTGAAGCTGCGCTCACCTGCGGCATCCAGCGCGACGAAGGCCAGCGCGGTCTTGGCCGCATCGGTACGCACGATGTAGTCGGTACCGACGCCGTGCTCGACCAGGCTCTCGGCCAGGAAGTCACCGAACATGTCGCGGCCGAGCATGCCCACGAACTGGGTCTTCGCACCCAGCCGCGCAGCGGCCACGGCCACGTTGGCCGGCGCACCGCCGGCGTACTGCAGGAACGCGCGCGGGGTGTCGGCCGAAGCCGGCGGCTGCGCTAGTAGATCGATCAAAATTTCGCCGAAGCAGACAATGGCACCCATTCTGGACTCAGCCTCCCTGCGTTGCGGAGGCCGGCGTACGAGCGCCGACCAGACCGTAGAAAATGATGTAGCCGTAGCACAGCAGCGGCAGGATGAAGCTGGCCTGGACCCCGATGTGGTCAGCCAGGACGCCCTGCAGGTACGGCACCACGGCACCGCCGACGATGGCCATGATCAGCAGGCTGGAGCCCTTGTTGGTCAGCGGGCCCAGGCGCTCGATGCTGAGCGCGAAGATGGTCGGGAACATGATCGAGTTGAACAGGCCGATCGCCACCACCGAGTACAGCGCGACGCTGCCGGAAGTCATCATCGTCGTTGCCAGCAGGCCCACATTGACCAGCGCGAAGATCGCCAGCAGGCGGCTGGGCGAGAAGCGCGCCAGCAGGGCCGAGCCGGCAAAGCGGCCGATCATCGCCATCGTCCAGTAGGCCGACACGTAATGGGTCGCCTGCTGTTCGCTGAAACCGCCGATGCTCGGCATCGACAGGTAGTTGACCAGGAAGCTGCCGATCGACACTTCCGCGCCGACGTAGAAGAAGATGCCCAGCACGCCCAGCAGCAGGTGGCGCTTGCGCAGTGCATCGAAGTAGCTGTGGTGATGGCCCTGGTCGGCCTGTTCGGTCGCATCGCTCAGCGCCGGCAGGCGGAACAGGAACACGAACAGCGCCAGCAGCACCAGCGCCACCGCCAGGCCCACGTACGGGCCCTGCACGGCCTGTGCCTCGGCGGTGCGGTAGGCCAGCTGTTCGGCAACCGGCAGCGCTTTCAGTTCATCGGCGCTCTTGACCGTGTTGGACAGGATCAGCATGCCGCCGAAGATCGGCGCGATGGCCGTGCCCAGCGAATTCAGCGCCTGGGCCAGGGTCAGGCGGCTGGAGCTGGTCTGTTCCGGACCCAGCAGCGCCACATAGGGGTTGGCGGCGACCTGCAGCACGGTGATGCCGGTGGCCAGCACGAACAACGCACCCAGGAACGCGCCATATTCGCGCAGCTCTGCCGCCGGCCAGAAGCCCAGCGCGCCGATGCCGGCGATCAACAGGCCGGCCACGATGCCCTTCTTGTAACCCAGCGCTGCCACCAGGCGGCCTGCCGGCAACGACATCAGGAAGTAGGTGCCGAAGAAGGTGAACTGCACCAGCATCGCCTTGGCGTAGTTCAGCTCGAACACCGCCTTCAGGTGCGGGATCAGGATGTCATTGAGGCAGGTCAGGAAGCCCCACATGAAGAAGATGGTGGTGACCACGGCCAGTGCCTTGCCGTTGGTGACGGCCGGTGCGTTGCCGGGGGAACCCGATGGGCGGGGCGTTGCGGAGATCGGCATGCGGTTCGCGCCTCGATGCGCGGAAGGTCGTTGTTGCGTGGAAGGAGTGTGCGTTGAAGGGAATCAGTTGGGTCGGGCGGCGCTGCTTTCGCGGATGCGCAGCTGCACCGGGGCGACGGTGCGCCGTGGCGGTGCATCCGGATCGTCCAGGCGCTGCAGCAGCAGTGCGGCCGCCTGCCGGCCGCGCTCGCGCGGGTCGGCGGTGAGGGTGGTCAGCGGCGGCACCGCCACGGAGGCTTCGGAAATGTCATCGAACCCGGTGACCGCGAAATCGCCACCGGGGCGGATGCCGCGCGAGTTCAGGCCCAGCATCAGCCCCAGCGCGACGGTGTCGTTGTAGCAGACCGCTGCGCTCGGCCGGTGGCCATCGACGAACAGTTCGTCGGTGCGCGCAGCGGCTTCCAGGCGGTTCGGCGCCGATTCGATCATCCAGCCTGGCGGCAGCGTCAGCCCGGCCTCGGCGAGGGCCTGCTGGAAACCGGCGCGACGCTGGTGGCACGAGCTGGAATCGGCATGGCCGCCGAAGAACGCGATCTGGCGATGGCCGCGCTCGATCAGGTGGCGGGTGGCCAGGTAGGCGCCGTGCTGGTTGTCCAGGGTCAGGAAGTCCCAGTCGGCACCGTCCAGTTCGCGGTTGAACAGCAGCACGTTGGCGTTGGCGCCCAGCGCCTGGCGTACCAGGGTGGCATCGCTGCCCTCGGCCGGCGACAGGATCAGCCCGGCCGGGGTGTGTTCCATCAGTGTGGACAGCACGGCCTGCTGGCGCTCGGGCGATTCGCCGGTGCTGCCCAGCAGGGTGACGTAGCCGCGCCCGCCCAGCGCCTCGTCCACCCCGGAGGCGAATTCGGCGAAGAACGGGTTGGACAGATCGTTGATGACCAGCGCGATGCTCGACGAGGTGCGCCGGCGCAGATTGGCCGCGGCACGGTTGTAGACATAACGCTGGCGGCGCAGTTCGGCCTCGACCTTGGCCCGGGTATCGACGTTGACCAGCGGGCTGCCACGCAGCACCAGCGACACGGTCGCGCGCGAAACGCCGATGGCACGGGCGATGTCGGTCACCGTCACCGCCTTGCCGGAACGCTTGCTGGAACTGCCGCCGTTGTCGTTCATCGTCTTCCCGGACTCCGCTGGAGCCTCAAGCCTAATGGATCGTGACGCTGTCGTGCCGTGCCGTTCGCTGGGTTGCCTCGAACGGCACAGCGCCGATCACCGCAGCTGGCTGCCTGGTGCAGCGCACCAGGAGACCGGCAGATCGGCCACCGCGGTGCCCCAGCCCTGCGTCGGCGCCTGGCCGTCGAGGGCGAAACGCACGCGCGGGCCCTGCTGCAGGCGGTTCCAGTCCAGCCACACCGGCGCATGGGCCTGGCCATCGACCTGCACGCCCTGCACGTACTGCAGGCGGCGGCCGTCGGCGCCCGGTGCGTCGATGCGCAGGGTGCGGCCGTTGCCCATGTCCACTTCCACCTTGGCAAAGCGCGGCGTGTGCAGCAGGAACTCGCCGCTGCCCGGCACCGCCGGGTACACACCGATGGCGCTGAACAGGTACCAGGCCGACATCGTGCCCAGGTCATCGTTGCCGGTCACGCCGTTGGGCGCATTGGTGAACAGCTGCTGCGCGGCACGCACCACGGCGGCGGTCTTCCACGGCTGGCCGATCAGCGTGTACAGCCACGGCGAGTGCAGGTCCGGCTCGTTGTTGGGGTTGTAGCGGAACTGGTTGTAGTAGCTGTAGGGCCCGACCACCCACTCCTTGCGGGCGGCGTTGAGCGGGTCGGCCTGCAGCGCGTCCATCGCGAAGAACGCATCCAGGCGGCGGCCGGCCTGTTCGCGGCCATCCATCGCTTCCACCAGGCCCGGCACGTCCTGCTGTGCCAGCCACTGGTACTGCCACGCGGTGCCTTCATGGAACCCGTGGTGCGAGCGCGGGCTGTAGTGGCCGTCGGCCGGGGTGTACCACTGGCCATCTTCGGTGCGCGGGCGCGGGAAGCCGGTGAAGCCAGTCTCGGCATCACGCACCTGCGGATCCCACACCTTGCGCCAGTTGCGGCCGCGCTCGCGCAGCGTCACCGCATCCTGGGCATGGCCCAGGCCATCGGCCATCTGCGACAGCGCGCAATCGGCCACGGCGTACTCCAGCGTCGCCGAACCGCCGTGGTGCGGATCGACATCCATGCCCTTGGAGGGGAACGCGCGGTCATAGACCACGTAGCCCTTGTCCAGGTAGGTCGGGTTGCCCGAACGGCCAGCCATGCGCGAGTTCAGCGGCGGCGTACCGAAGGCGTTGCGGCGCAGCGCATCCCAAGCCTGCGATTCACGGCCCTTGAGCGCACCGAAGCGCCACAGGTCGACCATGAAGGGCGTGACCGGGTCGCCGGTCATGATGTTGGTTTCGAAGTTGGCGTAGCCCCAGCGCGGCAGCCAGCCGCCCTGCTCGTCGATGGCCAGCAGGGTGCGGCCGATGTCGCGGGCCACGTCCGGGCGGGTCAGCGCCAGCCACTGGTTCTGCGCACGGTAGGTATCCCACAGCGAGAAGTACTCGTAGTAGGTCCAGCCATCGGCGCGGTGGATGCCATCGTCGTAACCCCGGTAGCGGCCATCGGCATCGCTGCCGGTCAGCGGCTGCAGCAGCGCGTGGTACATCGCGCTGTAGAAGACGGTGCGGTCATCGCCGTTGCCGCCCTGCACGCGCACCCGCGCCAGCTGCTCGCGCCAGGCCTGCTGGGACAGCGAACGCATCCTGTCGAAACCGATCAGCGCCCCACCCTGCATGCCCTCGGCGCGCAGGTTGGTGCGTGCACCTTCTGCATCGACGTGCGAGATCGCACTTACCGCAGTGACCGACTGGCCCTTGGCCAGGTCGAAGGTGAGCCAGGCGCCATTCGGCTTCTGCTCGCCTTCCATGCTGTGCCGCGCGTTGGGCAGGCCACCGGTTTCGCTCCAGGTGCCATGCGCCTTGAACGGACGGTCGAATTCGACGCGGAACCAGGTGGTGTACTGGTGGCCACCGCAGAAGCTCTTGGTGACCAGCTTGCCTTCCACCACGCGGTCGCCGACCACATCGACCACGCTGCCGATGACCGAGTGGCGCTCGTTGGCCTGGCCGACGTTGATCATGACGTGGCCATCGCCGCTGCGCTGGCTGAAGGTGTAGCGCTCGGCTGCGGCGCGGGTACGTGCAGTGGCTTCGGCGTCGATGCCGCCGTAGCTGGTCAGCCGCACCTTGTAATAGCCCGCCTGGCCGACCTCACCATCATGCGTGTAGGCCGAGGCGTAGGCCTTGTGGTCGAACTGCTTGGGGTTGCCGGTATCGAAATCGCCGCCCGGACCGATGCTGCCGGTGACCGGCAGGATCGAGACCTGGCCGCCCTGCTCCCAGCAGCCGGCGCCGGACAGGAACGAATGGCCGAAGCCGCGGATCTTTTCGTCGTCGTAGCGCCAGCCGGAGTAGTGGCTGCCGATCGGGCTGACCTGGATCAGGCCGAAGGGGGCCGAGGCGCCGGGGAAGGTGTTGCCGTCATCCTTGCTGCCGATGAAGGTATTGACCTCGCGCTCCAGCGCGGCCGGTGCGGCCTGCAGCCAGGGCGTGACGGCCAATGCCAGCAAGCAGGCGACGCGCGCCAGTGGGCGATGGGACAGGGCCGGCGAGCGGCGGGCAGACAGACGGCGGGACAACCTGGTCACGGACAGGACTCCTTGGCGGCAGGGCGGCAGCGGGGCGCCGGCCACGGTGGGCCGAACTCCTCGTTTCCATCGGTACAAATCCGCACCCCGGCGGATTTAGATCGATTGAAGTAAAGCAGGGAGCGCCCATCCATGCATTCTGCGCCGCAGCAAAGAGGGGGTGGTCGTGGCAGGGCTTGCAGCCCTGCACCTGCTGCGAGCCAGGGCAACGTCAACTTCAAAGGCCTGCATCCCGTGGGTTGGCGGGGTGGTCCGGTTGAGGGGGACGCCGTAAATACGTCCATGTAGGCTCGGTCGCGGCATCCATGCCGCTCACGCCCCCTC